>JAYTBL010001046.1:0-2494 GCA_043736975.1 Polyangiaceae bacterium | reverse complement strand
GAGGGGGACCTCGCAGCCCTCCCGGCGGAGGATCATGGCGATCAGCTCGCTCGCCTCGGGCTCGTCTTCGGCGACCAGGACCAACGGGCGACGGGGGGGCACGAACCGTCTCAAGCAGGGGACGTGCCGCAGGTTGCCGCGCGCGAATGCCGCCGAAAATGAGGCTCGACGCTCGGATCCGGTTCGCCGCCACGCCACGGCGGGACACTTCGCCATGGTCGTCGGGGAGCTTTTTCGCTTGCCAAGGGAGCCACGTCGGCTTTGCTAGCGTACCACACCCGTCACTCTCTCCTGCGTGCCTACGATGACCAGACTTTCCCTCCTTGGTTCCGTCTTCTGTGCGACGACAGCGGCGACAGCGGCGACCGTCGCCACCGCCGCGCTCGGCGCGTGCGCGACCGACAACGGCAATCCGGTGTACGGCCCGCAGTTCGGCCCCACGCCCGAGCGGCCAGACGCCGCCATCGACGGCTCGGTCGACCCGATTCCCGAGGGCGGCCCGGGTCCGACGGACGGCAGTCCCGAGGCTGACGCGCCGAGCAGCACGTGCACCTCGGGCACCGTCGTCGTGGTGGCGGGGAGCGACACCGCGCTCACCGGTACGGCGCAGCTCGCAGGCGGCGCGTGGACCGGCGCGGCCATCGCGGGCGGCGCCGCGAAGAGCCGTCCTGCGATCGTCCCCTACGGTCCCGGCTTCCTCGCGCTCACGCGCGGCCCCGCGGACAAGCTGATGTCTGTCTCGTTCGGGGCCGCGTCGTGGGGCGCGGCCACCGCGGTTGGCGCCGAGACCACGATCGGCGCGCCGGCGCTCGCGGTGGTCGGGGCGAAGGCCCATGGCGTCTACCTGACCGGCGGCGCGCCGAGCTTCTTCTTCCGGGTCGAGAACCCGGGAACGTCCTGGAGCGCCGCGCAGGCGGTCACCTCGAACGGCGTGCAGGCGTTCGGTCAGTCGGCCGGCAGCCTCTCCGCCGCCGGCGCCGACCTGGTCTTCGCGCAGGACGGCGGCGACAACGACGGCCTCTACACGCAGCGGTATGACGGCAGCTGGTCGGTCGGCACGCCGGTGGTCGACGCGGGAACGCTCACCACCGCGCCGCCCACGCTCGCCGCGCTCGACGGCGGCAAGTTCGACACCGTGCTCGTCTACGCCGACAACACGGTCAACAACGTCATCGGCTTCACCACGCGCGACGCGACGACGAAGCGGTGGGCGACCGCGACGGTCACGAACCCTCAGGCGCAGACGCGTGAGCAGCCGTCGCTGGCGCGCATCTCGCCGACCGCCCTGGTGGCGGCGTTCCGCGGCAACGACCAGCGCCCGTACACGATGAGGGGCACCATCGGGGCGCTCGCCGTCACGTGGAGCCCTCCCGTCGCGTTGCTCGCCGACACGTCGACGGTCGACGGCCCGCCCGCGATCGCCAAGGGCGTGTGCGGGGACGAGGCCATCGCCGTCTTCGCCTCGGGTGGTCAAGTGAAGGCGACGCGCCTTCGTGGCACATCCTGGACCGTTCCCGAGGCGGTCTCGGGGGCAGCAGGGACGCGAGTTTCCGTCTCGACCCGCTGACACAGCCTCGGGGTCGTGTACTCTCACGGGCGTGGGAGGATCCGCGTTGGAACCGAAGCCGAGGAACGATCCCCAGAACGCGGTGACGAAGTTCTGTCTGGCGATGGAAGATCTACGTCGCACCGACGGAGCCCGCGTCAAGAACGCGAAGGACTTCGTCGACTACTTCTTCCCCCACGACGAGTCGCGCGCCACCGATCAGCTGTTTGTCCATCTGCCGCGCGAGGTGCGTGCGCCGGTGGTCGCGGGCTGGGGGATCCGCGGCGCGAAGGCCGCCCTGCGCGACGACGACGACCGCATCCGCAGCGTCGTCCACGACGCGATCCTCGCCGGTGACATCGACGCGGGCGTGTTCGAGGAGGGCGTCTCCGCCGCGATCGTCGCGTCGTGGGTGCCGCTCGGCGAGTGGTGGTTCTTCTGGCGCTCCGGAAAGGTCTCGGGCGTGCCGGCGCAGAAGGCGCTCGCCGTCGCGCGCGAGCTCGGCCTCTTCGACGACATGTGGTTCCTGGAGAACATCGACGGCCGCGGCGGTCGACTGAAGGGGACCGACACCATCGCCGATACGCTCAGCAAGGAGCAGATCGTCGCGTGGGTCCGCGGCGTCCATGCGAGCGGTGACGGATCCCCCGCGGGGTTGGTCGCGGCGCTCGGCTGGGAGACCATCCTCACGAAGACGGCGCAGGAGGCGCTGCTCTTCGCGCTCGATGCGCTCGCGAAGAAGATCGGCCTCGCGAAGGTCGCGGTCCCCGAGCCCGAGGTGCGCGGCAGCGAGGTCCCGGGCATCGCCATCCCCGACTTCCCCATGGAGGAGAAGGGCCGCGAGCCCGAGGAGCCGGCCAGCGTAGGTGAGCCCCTCCCGGTGCAGCTCGACTCGCTCGTGCCGTTCTCGGGAGGGGCGGAGGGCGCCTCGGGCTGGCCGGAGATCGC
>JAYTBL010001045.1:0-14116 GCA_043736975.1 Polyangiaceae bacterium | reverse complement strand
GCCCGCGCGACGCGAGCCCCCTCGTCGACGAGGTCGTCGACGGCGCGGACGACCCGCTCCTCAACAAGCTCCTCGGCGAGACCTACCAGATCATCCGCGTCGTCGGCGAAGGAGGCATGGGGCGCGTCTACGAGGCGCGGCACCTCCGCCTCAAGGAGCGCCGCTTCGCGGTGAAGGTCCTGCACAGCGACCTCGCGAAGAACAACGAGATCGTCGCGCGCTTCATGCGCGAGGCCGAGAGCGCGAGCTCGCTCTCGCATCCGAACGTCGTCGACGTCTTCGACGTGCACCACCTCCCCGACGGCACGCCGTACCTGGTGGGCGAGTTCCTCGACGGTGAAGAGCTCGCCGACTACGTGAGCCGCAGCGGTCCGCTCGAGCCGCGCATGGCCGCGGCCGTGGGCCGTCAGGTCTGCCGGGCGCTCGCGGCGGCGCACGCGCGTGGGATCGTCCACCGCGACATGAAGCCGGAGAACATCTTCGTGCTGCGCTCCTCGGTGGAGGCGCTCGCGGCCGGCGAGGTGAGCGCGGTCACGGTGAAGGTGCTCGACTTCGGCATCAGCAAGTCAGGCGACAGCGAGCGCTCGCATCTCACGCGCACCGGCGTGATCATGGGCACGCCGAGCTACATGTCGCCCGAGCAGGCGCGCGGCAAGCCCGTCGATCTCCGCGCCGACGTGTACTCCACCGGCGCCGCGCTCTACTACGCGCTCACCGGCAAGCGCCCCTTCGACGCCGACGATCCGACCTCCACCATCTCGATGGTGCTGACGCAGGACCCGCCGCGCCCGCGATCCATCGACGAGCGCATCCCCGAGGCCCTCGAGCTCATCGTGCAGCGCGCCATGGCGAAGGAGCCGCGCGACCGCTACCAGACCATGGGCGACCTCGAGCGGGCGCTCGCGGCCTTCGAGAGCAGCGGCAAGGCGATCGTCCTCCAGACCGCCGCCGAGCGCTCCGCGCCGATCGAGGTCTCCGTGCCATCGAGCGGCACCTCGCGTGCGCTGGAGATGGCGAAGGGCATCTTCCTCTCCAGCAGCACCTCGACGTCGGGCGCGGGCCCGTCGAATACGCTAGCGAAGGTCGCGCGGCCCATGATCGTCCTCGCGAGCACGGTGCTCGGCCTCTGGCTCGTGGGCGGCGCTACCGCCGCGCTCGCCGGCCTGGTGCGCGTCCTGCACGACGGCGAGATCACCCTCACCGAGTGCGTGCTGCTGGTCGTCGGCTGCCTCTTCGCGGCCGCCACCCCCATCGCGCTCTACGTCCTGCACGTCCGCCGGGTGGTCTGGCCGAACAGCGTGCGGGCGCTGCAGCTCGCGGGCGATCTCAAGCGCACCGCGACCGCCGCCCTGATCGCCTACGGCGGCCTGTCGATCGTCGCGCGCATCGGCCACACGGTGCTGTGGCGCAGCTCGCGCGGGCTCGCGAGCGGCTTCTGGGACCTCTTCCTGTTCGTGCTCAGCATCGCCGCGGCCGTGACGGTGGGCGGGTTCGGGCCGCTCGTGCGCAACATGCGCCGTCGTCGCTCGTCGTGAGCGGGCGGGGTGGGTCGAGCTGTCCGAGCTGCGGGCGCGACCTGCCGTCGGCGTTTCCCGGCGCGACCCTGGTGTGCGCATGCGGGCATCGGGTCGAGCTGCCGGCGCGTCGCGCGCCTCTGCCCGCTGGACCGTATCGGTCGGGCGGAGGACCGCACGAGGCCGCGTTGGCCGACGCTCCCTGTCCGTACTGCGGGAACGACTGCCCGCCCTTGGTGCGGATCTGCCCGCACTGCGACGTGCGCCTCGACAACGTGCGCTGTCAGCGCTGTTTCTCGCTCCAGGCGCCGGGCGCGTTCTGCTGCGCTCGCTGCGCGCATCCTCTGGAGCTCGAGCCGATGCTCGACGCCACCGACGCGCCCTGCCCGCGCTGCCAGCACCCGCTGGAGATCGCACCCGGCGTCGATCCTCGGCTCCACGAGTGCCCGCGCTGCGGCGGCATGTTCGTGCGTCGCGAGTACCTCACCGAGGTGCTCTGCAACGCCGAGCTGGGCGGCGGCCTGCGCGCGAGCGGCCTGCGCCGCGAGGCGATCGACGAGGTGCGCTACCTCCCGTGCCCGCTCTGTCACGCCAGCATGAACCGCGTCAATTTCGGGCGCGTCTCGGGGGTGATCGTCGATGTGTGTAAAATGCACGGAACGTGGTTCGATGCCGGCGAGCTGACGCGCGTCATCGCGTTCGCCGCGGCGGGCGGCCTCGAGAAGACGCGCGAGCGCGAGGTGCAGGCGAAGCGCGAGGAGCGTCAGCACGCCACCGAGGTGCACGCGCAGCCGGCGGTGATGGAAGCGCAGTTCAGCCGCACCCGCGCCGACGACTGGGACGAGTTCCTCCGCGCGATCTTCTTCTGGTGAAGGGAGACGACTCAGCCTCTCGCGAAGCGAGGGGCGAAGCCCCACCTGCCTAGAATCGGGCCTGGACAGCCACCGAGGCACCGACGCGGTTCGGGCTCTGGAAGACGCGCAGCGAGGCCGTGCCCTCGGTCGGGTCGCGAACGACGAGCGTGCCGTTGTTGTCGCGGATCAGCTGGACCCAGCCGACCACCGCGAACATCTCGGAGATGTCCCAGCGCACCGCGAGGCGCGCCTGGAGGATCGCCGTGCGATCCTTGTTGTACGGAAGGATCGACTCGTCACCCTGCTGGCGGACGACGATGACGCGCTGCGCGGGGACGCCGCCGTCCGTGAACTCGCTGCGGAACGTCGACGGGAGCTGCACGCCGCCGCCGATGCCCGGCGTGAGGTGTGCGCCCGGGAAGTGGTAGTCGGCGGCGATCGATCCGAAGAGCTCGGGGTCGGTCTTCGCGCTCGCCGGCAACGTCTCGAACGGAATGAAGCCAGGGACGTTTCGAACCACGAAGTTCAGCTCGCGCATGATGCCGGTGGCGCTGAAGCGGAAGTACCCGGCCCGGACGACGCCCTGGACCGCGAGGCCGCGCGCCGCCTGATCCTTCGTCGCGCCGGCGACGTCGAAGTCCTTGAGGTGCTGCTGCAGCCAGTCGAGCTCGGCGCTGATGCTGAAGCCGAGCTGGTCGGGCTCGTACTTCTCGGGCTTGAAGAGGATGAGCGGCTTGTTCGGATCGTTCCGGTAGAGGAGGAAGTCGATCGACTGCGGCACGGGCATGCCCTGATGGAACACCGCGCGCCCCGAGCCGCCGTAGGTGTAGGCGTTCTTGCCGCGGACGTCCTCGAGGTCGAACTTGCCCTGCTGAAAGTAGCCGCCGCCGACGTCGAAGCGCAGGTTGTCGAGCGGGTCGACGCCGGCGCCCGCGAGGAAGCCGTAGTTGGTCTCGCCGACGCGCACCGTCTCGACGTCGTTCTCGCCGCCGGGCGAGAGGACCTGCTGCGGCTGCACGATGGTCGCGGTCTTGAAGCCGCCGAACACGTAGAAGCGCTTGTTGTCGTACTGGATCTTCATGCCCGGCGCCGCGCCCTGGAGGCGCGGGAAGATCGACTGGTTGATCGACGCGGCGGTGCCGCCCCAGGAGAGGTCGTAGAGGTAGCCGAGGCGGAAGCGATCGGTGTCGAGCGGGAAGAAGACCGCCGAGAGCCCTTCCTTCTCGGTCTCGCCCGTCTGGTAGAAGAGGCGAAGGTACGAGCCCGAGTCGTAGAGCGCGGAGTTGAGGTTTCCGGTGCTCGCCGCGAGCTGCGCGAGGTCGAAGCGCATGACGAGCGCCGCCTCCGTCGTGAGCTTGGGGATGAACGAGGGAAGCTTCTTGTACATCACGAGGTGCGTGATGTTCTCGCGGCCCGCGAAGCGCGAGTTCAGGTTGTCGAAGAAGAGTCGGTACTGCGAACGATCACCGACGCCGAACGTCGGCGAGAGCGGGATGAGCTCGCCGGTCTTGTGGAGGAAATCGTCGTCGCCGAAGGTCCAGGTGAGGCGCGTGTCCATGAAGTTGCCGGTGCCAGTGCCGGCCGGCGGCGTGCCGGCCGCGCGTGCGCCAGCGGTTCCGGTGTTGTCGACCGGCGCCACGTTGTCGCTCGGCGACCCCACGGCGCCCGGGGCGCCCGTCGGCACGCCCTGATCGGCGCTCGGCGTGGTGCCGCTCGCCGGACCGGCATTGATCGGACCGCTGCCCGACGGATTCGCGGGGCCAGGCGCCGCGCCCGAAGGCTGCGTGACCGGCGGCGCGGGAGCGGGCTGCGCCTGCGCGAAGGCGCTGGCAGGCAGCAAGAAGAGCGCCGGGCCGATGAGCCAGGAGAAACGCGGGCTGTAGCCCTTGCGGAGGTGACGAGACGAGCGCATCGAGCGGGGCTCCATCGGCTTACTGCGGGTTGTTTTCGAGGAAGGTTCGCGGGAACACGCACGCGAGCGGCGGCGGTTCGAGCAGAGTGGAATCGGCGGCGTTCGCGGCCGCGCTGACCTTGCGGCAGCCCTTCGTCCCGTTGCGCAGGGCGGCGCAGGTCAAGCCCGCGGGCAGACCGCGCTCAGTCGTGCACTCCGTGTCGTCCTTGCACGCGAAGTCTTCGAGGAACGGCCCGGACGCAAGGTCGAGGACGATGTCGTCCGGGCAGCGGACCTCGATGGTGTACTGGGCGCCTCCGGAGAAGAAGCTCATCGTCCCGGAGAGGCTGCGGATCGGCTTGCCCTTCATCGCGAGCGGATCGAAGCTCGCCGCCGTCGACGCATCTGCCTGCATGGCAGCGCTCCTGCCGTTCGAGTCGGTGACGGTCACGCGGAAGGTGCCTCGCGAGAGATAGTTCGAGTACTCGGTGCACTCGGGGTCGGCCGTGCACGCCGACGAGCAGGTCCCCTCTGGATCCCCGGCGACGAACGAGTTGATCCGCCCGTTCTTGTCGAAGTCGCAGTTCGAGTTGTCGGGACCGGGAATGTAGGCGCCGCCGGCGCCCAGCGGGACGTCGCCGGGGCCGAACTTCGGCGTCACCTTGGTCTTCTGAGCGCCGTCGGGCGTCGTCTCGACGCGGACGAGGTTCGCCGAGCGCGTCAGCAGCTCGGTGACGTTGCCGATGGTCGAGGGCGTGAGCCGCTCCGGCGCGGGCACGGGGCAGCGGCGTGCGGCCGGGTCCCACTCCTCGAGCGTCCAGGTGGGATAGGAGATCTGCGTGAAGCCGAAGAACTCGCTCGCGGTGCCGCCGTAGGTCTTCAGGCGATCGCACACGCGCATTCGCGGCGGCGCGTTGAAGTTGAAGGCGAAGACGCTGTTGAAGCCGCCGCGCGTGTCGCCGAGATCAGCGACGTAGAATCCGTTGGACGAGAGGCGCGTGACAACCGTGTCGAAGCGGTAGGTGTTGTCTTCGTTCCAGCCGGTATCGAGGAGGATCTGCTCGCGCGGGTAAGGGGTACGGCCGTTGCCCGTGCAGACGCCGCCGCGGCACTGGAGGCCACGGACGTCGGCGATGCGCGGCAACTCGAACCAGATGATCGGGCTCACGCCTTCGCCGTACGTTCCCGCCTCTTCGCTGTCGTCGTTCGCGAACGCGCAGCCGGTGTCGGCGGGGAAGTCGATGGTGCCGTCGCCATCGTCATCCTTGCCGTTCGAGCAGGAGGGCGGGTCGGGCTGGCGTAGCGGGTCGGCGGGGACGTAGCCGAGGTCGTCGGCGACGAGGTACGTCGGCCCGTAGGCGTTGGTCAGCGCCACGTCGATCGCGACCGACTGCCCGCCGTTGAGGAGGAGATTGCGGCCATCGACGTCTGGTCCGGTGAACGAAGCGACCGCGCCTGGCCGCGCGGAGATGCGTACGTACCGGTTGAACGACGTGTCGATCGCCCCGCTCGCGTCGTACGCGGCGACCGAGATCTTGAACGGCAGCGGCGTTCCGACCTGGATCTTCAGCGGCGCGGCGCGGCTACCGATGTTCGACGAGGGGTCGATGGTGACCACGAGCCGGGTGGGGTTGCGCGTGCGCCCGAAGCCGTCGCTGGAGCAGGACGCGGCGGAAGAGAGCGCGAGCGCCGCGAAGGCGAGGCCAGCGAAGGGGACGGAGACGCGCATCATCGGCCGATGAGCTCCACGCGGTTGTCGGTGATGCTGCCTATGGTCTTGTCGATGCAAGAGAGGAGCTTGCACTCCTCGCCCGAGAGCTGGCACGCCGAGACCGGCACCTTGCAGGCGAGCTGGTCGGGCGCCCCGATGCAGCGCTTGGCGTGGAGTTGTGCGACCTGATCGCGGCAGTCCTTGCGCACGCAGCGGCCCGCGTTGCCGTCGCACGTGCCGACCGTCTCGCAGGTGATCTGTGCGCCCGCGACCTCGTTGACGTGGCCGGGGCAGGAGCACGCGAGGTTCGGGTCCCCGCAGTCACCATCGGCGGTGCACGCCTTCAAGCCGTCGGGCGTGCCGTTGGCGGCCGGGTTGTAGCCGCAGGGCTTGCCGGCGCGGAGGTAGTCGATGAGCGCATCGCGCTGCTGGACCTTGGTGTCGATCTGGGTCGTGTTCCGCTGGAGGACGCGGAAGCCAGAGCCGCCGCCGGCGAGGTAGTTGCTCGTCGCGAGCTCGTAGAGGTTCGTGTCGCCGATGAGCGACAGGCAGAGGCCTTGAGGGCCGCCGGCTTGGCCGCTGGGGTAGGCGGTCTTGTCGCAGATACCTGGGATGCCGGGTCGGTCGTCGCCTGGGGCGTTGCAGTCCTTGTTGACCAGGCAGGGCGTGTCGCGGTGCCCGATGAAGACCTGCTCCGCGCAGGCGTTGACGATGCACTGCTTCTTCGCCGGATCGCAGAGGCCGCCGATGCTCTTGCTGCAGTCATCGTCGGTGTTGCAGTTGACGACGCAACGCTTGACGACCGTATCGCACGAGTCGCGCCGCGGCGTGGCGGCCTGGCACTGCTCGTCGGTCGTGCAGGCGAGGTTCACGCGGTCGCAGCCCGCGCAGTTGAAGCGGACGCGGGCGCCGGCGATCTGGACCTGCGAGGTGCACCCACGATTGGCGGTGCGGCGCGCGGAGAAGTCGAACATCTCCTGCACCTCCGACCCGGACAGCTGCATCTTCGTGATCGAGTTGTCGAACGGAAAGATGTTGAACATCTGCTCGATGGTGATCGGGCCGGGGTTCAGATCGGTGCGGATGCCCGTCGAGTTCGTGAGGGAGAAGTCGGTCTGGATGCCGAGGCGGAGCCAGATGGCGTTCCCGACGACGTTGCCGAGCGGTGAGTCGCCGCCGGTGCTCGCGAAGCGCCTCGAACCGTCAGGGCTGTAACCGACGAGCGTGTCGAGGTCGGCCACGAGGTCGAGCGAGCGCCGGTACGGCTGGAGCATGTCGACCAGCACCGGGTCCTCCGGGACCGTCGCGTCGATGGGGAACGCGTTGTAGCGGCTCGAGATGATCTCGAAGCCGTTGATGCGGTTCTCCTCGATCTGTTGCGGGGAGGCGCCGGCCGGCGCGGTGACCGCGGGATCGTTCGAGAGCACGAGGTCGAGGCGGCCGACGTACTTCGCGAAGGCGCCGGAGTGAGCGATGATCACCCGGCGCGGCGTGCAGGGGCGCTTGATCGCGAAGGGGTGGTTCTTGGGATCGCGATCCGGCCCGTCGGGCGGCACGGTGTCGACGTCGATCTGGGCGTTCGGGTCCGTCGCCCAGACGAAGCCGGGATTGTTCTGATCCGCGGAGCAGTCGCGGATCTCCTGCGGCGGGTTGATGACGACGTGATTGTGGCCACCCATGACGACATCGATGCCGGTGGTGCCGCGGACCATGCGCTGGTCGACGTCGAGGCCGAGGTGCGTGACCATGGCCACGACGTCGACGTACGGCCGGAGCAAGTCGATGTAGGTCTGCGCGACCTCCACCGTGTTGAGCGGGGTGAGGCCGCTCCTGTTCGGGTTGTCGAAGATCGACGTGAAGCTCGAGAGGTTGCCCATGCCGATGACCGCGACCCTGAGGCCGCCGGTGTTGAGCACGGTGAAGGGACGGGCGACGGTGCCGACGCGCCCGAAGTTCGGGATGTCCTGCGCGGTCTGCTCGAACCGGTAGTTCGCCGCGAGGAGCGGAAAGTTCGACCAGCGCTGGAACTGGTTCGCGACGTTCTGGGCGCCGCGATCGAACTCGTGGTTACCGAGCACCACGGCATCGGCGCCGAACGCGCTCATCGAGCGCACCTCGGGTTCGCCGGCGAAGTAGTTGAAGATCGGGGCGCCTTGGAAACAGTCGCCCGAGTCGAGGTGGAGCACACGTCCGGAGCGCGCGCGCTCCCGGTTCAGGACGTAGGCCATGCGCGCGACGCCGCCGATGGTCGAGATGGTGTTCAGCTCACCGAGGCCGAGCTGCGAGTCGACCTGGGTGATGACCTGCTCGTACGGGAAGAGGCGCGAGTGGATGTCGGAGGTGTGGAGGAACGTCAAGTTGACGCTGCAGATCTCCCCCGGCGGACATGGCCGCTCCACCGTATCCGTGTTGCTCGAGCAAGCGGGCAGGCTGCCGGCTGACATGCCGAGCCCTCCCAGCGCGAGGACCGCTGCGCAGAACCGGGCTTTGGTTCCCATGATGCGGCGGGCACGCTACCACGCCCCCCGACCCAGTGTCGCGCGGCGAATCGCGGCGTTCGGCGACGATGGCGCGCGCCGTTTGGCGCCAGACGACGCCCGCTCGCCCTGCGACTGCGCCCGCTGGGCATTCCACGGGTCCTGGATGGAGGACACCTGGCGTAGGTGTCGATCATGCACTGGGCGTTTCTTGCGCAAGCTGCGGCGATTGGCGCGCTGATCGCGGCGCTGGTGCTCGTCCCGGACCCTCCGTGCGGGGAGATGAAGAGGAGGGGGCTCTCGCGCCGGGGCTCGCTCCTCCTGGTGTTGCTCGTCGTTGCGCGCTCGTCCCTCGGCGAAGCGCGCCGTGAGCCCTCGCCCGCGCTAGAGCGCGTCGTTGCCGGGGGGGGCGCTGGAGCGGGACAAGGGGGTGTTCAGGTCCTCGGCGATGCCTGCCAGCAGGTCGATGAGGCGCGGCGCCAGCTCTCGCGCGAGGAGCTCTTCGACGGCATCGGCGCTGTCGCACGCGAGCGCTTGCTCGGCGATCGCCTCGGCCTCCGGCACCGTCAAGCGACGCAGCGCCTCCTTGATCTCCGGGATCGCCGCCGCTTCCATCGAGAGCTCGCGCAGCCCCAGGCCCAGGAGGAGGCACGCCGCGAGCGGATCGGAGCCCATCGCGCCGCACAGCGACACCGGGATGCCTCGCGCCTTGCCCGCGTCGGTGACGAACTTGATCATGCGGAGGATCGCGGGATCGAACGGCGAAGCCTGGGCAGCCAGCGACTCGCTGCCGCGATCGATGGCGAGTGCGTACTGCACGAGATCGTTGGTGCCGATGCTGAAGAACTCGGCCTCGCGCGCGAACACGTCGGCCATGATCGCCGCCGCCGGGACCTCGATCATCATGCCCAGCGGAATGTGCTCCTCGAACGGTTGGCCGCGCGCCCGCACCTGCTCCGACGCCTGCGCGACGAGCCGGCGTACCTCGCGCATCTCGTGCACGCTGGTGACCATCGGGATCATGATGCGCACGTCGCCGTGCGCGCTGGCGCGGACCATCGCGCGCAGCTGGGTGAGGAACACCTCGGGCTGCTTGAGCGCGAGCCGGACCGCCCGCAGGCCGAGCGCGGGGTTCATCTCCGAGGGCAACGAGAACGTGCTCGCGAACTTGTCTCCGCCGATGTCGAACGTGCGCAGCGTGACCGGTTGCGGGCTCACCGCCTCGACGATCGCGCGGAACACCTCGTACTGCTCGTCCTCGCCGGGTTGGGTCGTGCGATCGATGTAGAGGAACTCGGTGCGGTAGAGGCCAATGCCCTGCGCGCCGTGATCGACCGCGAGGATAGCCTCCGCCGGGAGCTCCACGTTCGCCTTGAGCGCCAGCGCGACGCCGTCGGCGGTGACGCAGGGCGCGTGGCGCGCCGAGAGCAGGCGCCGTGCGAAGGCGAGGTGCTGCTCGGAGCGCTGCCGGGAGTCGCGGATGGTTTGCTCCGAGGGGTGTACGAACACCTGGCCGGTCAGACCGTCGACGACGAGCATGTCGCCGGTGCGGATCTGCTGCAGCGCATCGGAGACGCCGACAACGCACGGGATCTCGAGCGCGCGCGCCATGATCGAGGTGTGGCTGGTGCGTGTTCCGACGCACGTGACGAACGCCAGCGCTGGCTCCCGGACCATGCTCGCGGTATCGGCGGGCGAGAGATCTCGCGCCACGACGATCATCGGCTCGTCGAGCCGGACAGCGTGCGGGAGATCGTCCGCGCCGACCAGCGCGCGCAGGAGGCGGTCGCACACGAACTCGACGTCGTGCCGGCGCTCGGAGATGTACGCGTCGCGCTCGCCTGGCTCGCGCGGTCCGAACATCGCGACGATGGTCTCGCTCGCCTCGGAGACCGCCCACTCGGCGCACTTCCTCTCCTTCTTGATCTTCGTCGACACGAGATCGTGGAGCGTCGGGTCGGAGAGCATCATCTGGTAGGCCTCGAGGATCGACGAGGCCTCGCGCATGGCCTTGGGCATGCCCGCGTCGACGGCGCGGAGCGTGCTCTTCGCCGCCTCCACTGCTTGCTGCACGCGATCGAGCTCGGACTGCATCTGCGCGGTGTGGATGTGCCGCCGCACGAACGAAGCGCGAAAATCACCGAGCACCAGCGCAGGGCCGACCGCGACGCCGGGCGAGCCGGCGATGCCCTTGAGCGTGATCGCGACCTGCTGCTCGAGATCGAGCACGCTCGGTGGCAGCGACGGCGGCGCCGCTGGAATGGAACCCGCCGAGGGCGCGCGGGTGCCCTTCGCGGGCGTCGTGCGCCGCTCGGCCATCAGCTCGGCTCCCCGAAGCGTCCAGCGATGAGCTCTCCGATCGCCTTCACGCACTCCTCTGCTCGTTCTCCCGTGGCGGCCACCTCGACGACGGTCCCCTTGGCGCCACAGAGAAGGAGGACGCCCATGACGCTCTTGGCGTTCGCCGTCTGCCCCTGATGGGACAGCTGGACCTCGCACGAGTACTTCGATGCCAGCTGCACCAACTTGGTCGCGGCCCGCGCATGCAAGCCGAGATCGTTGATGATCGTGAAGTTCTTCGCCGCGCGTTCGCTCATCCCGAAGTCCCCTTGGCGCCAGGTGGTCCGCCGCCCATCTCGTATTCCCCGGCTCCGAGCGAGGGCGGCATGATGCTGCCTTCGCCGAGCGTACGCGTGCGCGGAGCGGCGGCGCCGCGGCCGACGTCGCGATGGACCACGGCGATCTCGATCTTCGGCGTGGGCGTGGTCCCTTCGATGATGGGCCGGGACGCCCGCTCGTGGAGGAGACCGTCCAGGGCGTTCGCGACGTGCTCCGCGACCACGACGCTGCGATGCATGCCGCCCGTGCACCCGAACGCGATGGTGAGGTAGCTCTTCCCTTCGCGCTCGTACTTGGGGACCACGTACTCCAGGAGACCGAGCACCTTCTCGAGGAGCTCACCGGTCTCGGGCAGCGCCATCACGAAGTCGCGAACGCGCGGGTCGGTGCCAGGGACGCGCTTCAGCTCCGGCACGAAGTAGGGGTTCTTCAAGAAACGCACGTCGAACACGAGATCCGCATCGACCGGCGCGCCATATTTGAATCCGAACGACACGACGCGCACCGTCATGCGCTCCACGGCGCCCGACGCGGGACCGAACGAGCTGACGATGGAGCGGCGCAGCTCATGGACGCTGAGGATGGTCGTGTCGACCACGTGCGTGGCCCGCGCGCGCAGCGGTGAGAGGCGCTCGCGCTCGAGCGCGACGCCCTCGAGCACGCCGGCCGCGCCGCCGAGCGAGCCCGACATGGCCAGCGCGTGCGGGCGACGGGTCTCGCTGAAGCGACGGAGGATGGTCTCGTCCGACGCGTCGAGGAAGAGCACGTGCAGGTCGCGACGGCCGCCGTCCTCGAGCGTCGAGAGCACGCGGCCGACCTGGCCGAGGAACACGCGGACACGCACGTCCATGCCCAGCGCGACGCGGGTGATGCCACCGTTCTCGCACAGGGCGACGGCGTCGGGTGCGAGCGCGGTGGGGAGGTTGTCGATGCAGAAGAAGCCGAGGTCCTCGAGCGCGTGGAGCGCGGTGGTGCGTCCGGCGCCGGAGAGCCCGGTCACGACCACCACCATCGGCTTGCGGACCTCGCCGGGGCGCAGCGGCTGCGAGGGGCGGCTCACGGGAATCGATTCCCTCATTCTTCCCTCCGCTTCACGGCGGGGATCCAGGCCGAGCTCTCGTGGCCGCGATCAGGGTAGTTGCGATGGATCCCGCCCGGGTGCTCGGAGTCGTCCGACCATGCCGGGTCGGGCTGCGCGAGGCTGCTGTTGGGAGGCGGCGGCGCCTCCCGCAGGCTCACCGGGGCAGAGAGGATGCTCTCGGATTGGGGCTCGATGGCGAGCTCGGGGGCGAGCCCTGCGTTCTCTTCGAGGCGCGCGAGGAGCTCGCGGGCGCTGTGCTTGCCGGCGCGGCGGAGCAGCTCGTTGCGTGCTGCCATCTCCAGCATTGCGCCCATGTCGCGCCCCGGGCGCACGGGTACCGTCACCAGGCGGACCGGCGTGCTGAGGATCACGTAGTGCTGATCGTCGACGCCGAGGCGGTCGTACTCGCGCGTCTCGTCCCATTCGTCGAGCTGTACGACGATGTCGATGCGCTTGCGATCACGCACGGCGGTGACGCCGAACAGATCCTTGATGTTGAGCACCCCCAGCCCGCGCACCTCGACGTGGTGGCGAAGCATGTCGGCGGGCGAGCCGAAGACCATGCCGGGCGGACGCCACTCGCACTTCACGACGTCGTCGGCGACCAGTCGATGACCGCGGAGCACGAGCTCGACGGCGCACTCGCTCTTGCCGATCCCGCTCTTGCCGATCAGGAGCAGGCCGATCCCGAAGACGTCGACGAGGACGCCGTGTAGCGACGTGGTCGGCGCGAGCTTCTCGTCGAGCACGCCATGCAGCAGGTTGATGGTACGGCTCGAGCGCGCCGCGCTCATGAAGAGCGGCGTGCCCGTCGCCTCGGAGGCCTGCACGATGGCCTTGGGCGGCACCTCGCGGCGTGTGACGACGACGCACGACAGACCGAGCGCGAAGAACGCGCGCGCAGCGCTGCCGCGCACCTCCGGCGGCAGCGAGTCGAGGTACGAGAGCTCGGTCTCGCCGAGCACCTGCACGCGGGTCGGCACGACCCCGTAGAAGTGACCGGCGAGCGCGAGTCCGCTCTTCTGGATGCGGGGATGGCGAACGGGACGGCCCATCCCCGCTGCGCCGCCCAGCAGCGTCAGCTCGAGCGCGAGACGCGAGTCAGCGAGGAGGTCACCAACGGTGACCTCGGCCATCGGCGGCGGGCTCGAGTAGCCTTCCGTCACGTGTGCTGACCCTCGATCACGGGCCCCCCTTCATCTCCGTCTCCTCACCGCTGATCAGATCGTAGACGCTCGCCGCGGAGGCCGAGCCCACGAGGCGAGCCCGGAACTCCTTGCTGCGGAGCAGACGCGACACCCGCGCGAGCGTCTTCAGGTGCTCGCCCGTCGCACGCTTCGGTCCGATCACTCCGAAGAGGATCGAGACCTTCGCGTCGTCGATGGCCTGGAACTCGACCCCTTCGGGGACGATGAGCAGGGCCGCGACCTGCTCCTTCAATTGCGGAAGCGCTCCGTGTGGGATGGCGACCCCCTCGCCGATCCCCGTGGATTGAAGCGCCTCACGCTCAAGGAGAACGCGTTCGATCTCCTCCGGCGTGACACCGTCCCGCTCGCCGAACATGGAGGCGAGCAAGGCGATGGCCTTGTCCTTGTCGAATGTCCCGCCGTTCGCGTGCCTGATGCCGACGCGTTCCGGCGTGAGTAGGTCCGTGAGACGCATGGTGGGGGCTGCCTGCGAGAGGTGGCGCTCAGGAGACGAGCGTCACTCCTTCTCGGGCTCGTCCGGCAAAAGCCGATCCGATGCGCGCTCTGCACCCTTCTTCTTGTGGCTCGTGTGGACCTCGCGGATCTGGCGCTCCAGTTTGTCGATCACCTTGTCGATAGAGGCATACATGTCCTCGGACGACTCGTGAGCGTGGAAGTGATCTGCTCCTGCATGCATGTCGACTTCGACCGTCTGGAGAGTCTTCTGACAGCTCAAGGTCACCGATCCGTGAAGCGGCTGCCTGAGAAACTTCTGGAGCTTC
>JAYTBL010001044.1:0-6341 GCA_043736975.1 Polyangiaceae bacterium | reverse complement strand
CCGCGCGGGGGGAAGCGACTCGGCGGCACGTGCTAAGGTCCGCCCATGGACCGACTCCTGGCGCGCCTCGAGCGCACGATCCTCGGACGGATCGCCATCGAGAAGCTGACGACGTTCATCGTCGGCGGGATGGCCATCGCCTTCGTGCTGTGCCAGGTCCGACCTGAGTTCCGCGATTACCTGACGCTCGTACCAAGGCTCGTCCCGACCCAGCCGTGGCGGCTCGTCTCGTTCCTCTTCGTGCCTCCCCAGCAGGGCCACCTCATCTGGGCCGCGCTCGCGCTCTACTTCACGTGGCTCATCGGATCGAACCTCGAGCAGGCGTGGGGCGCGCTCAAGTTCAACGCGTTCTACTTCGTCGGCGCGCTCTGCACGCTGCTGGCCGGGCTGGCCACGGGCACGTCGCTCACCAACGTCTACCTGAACACCTCGCTGTTCGTGGCGTTCGCCACCATCTTTCCCGACTACGAGATCCGCATCTTCTTCATCCTGCCGATGAAGGTGAAGTGGCTCGCCTTCCTGGCGGCCGCGTACGCCGTGTTCTTGCTGGCGACTGGCGACAACATCCAGCGCGTCGGCATCGGCGCAGTGAGCGCGAACTACCTGCTGTTCTTCGGCGGCCATCTCCTCGCGCTCGCGCGGAGTCGGCGCACGCTCGTGCGCCAGGCCGCGCGCCGCTCCGAGCAGCGCCCGCAGGCCACCGAGCGCGAGGAGGACTCGCGCCTCTGCGCGATCTGCGGCGCGAAGCAGGAGGACGGCGCGGACATCCGCGTATGCTCCTGCGAGAAGTGCGGCGGCGTCCCGCGGCAGCTGTGCCTCGAGCACGCCCGCAGCCATTGAACCTCGCGTGCGTGGAGCCGAGCGCGATCACTCATGCGGTGAGGACCACCTTGCCGAAGCCTTCGTTCGCCGCCACGTAGGCGTGCGCATCACCCGCCTTCTCCAGCGGAAACACGCGATCGATCACCGGCAGGAGCGCGCCGGTCGCGAACAGCGGCGCGAGCCGTCGCTCGAGCAGCTGCGCGGCGAGGATCTTCTCCTCGAGCGGCCGCGAGCGCAGCACCGTGCCCAGCAGGTGGAGGCGGCGACGCAGCACCATCCCGAGATCGATCTCCGCGCGGATCCCGGCGAGCAGGCCGACCAGCACGTGCCTCCCCCGCTCGCGCAGCGCCGCGAGGCTCTCCGGTACGTAGGTGCCGCCGACGAGATCGAGCACCACGTCCGCGCCCTTCCCGCCGGTCAGCTCCTTCACCCGATCGGCGAAGACCGGCGCGCCGCTCTTGGTCGTGGGGACGAGGCCCTCGCTCATCCCGAGCTCGCGCGCGCGACCGAGCTTGGACTCGGTGCGCGCCGTGCCGATGGCCCGAGCGCCGATGGCCCGCGCGATCTGCACCGCCGCCGTGCCCACGCCGCTGCCCACCGCGTGAACGAGCGCCACGTCGCCGGCGACGAGGCCGGCCTGGAGCACCATCGCATCGTAGGCGGTGATGAACGCCTCGGGCAGCGCCGCCGCCTGCGTGAAGTCGAGGTTCGGTGGGATCCGCGCCAGCGTGCGCGCGTTCGCGGTCACCGCCTCGGCGTACGCGCCGCCGCCCACGAGACCGAACACCCGGTCGCCCACCGCGAGCTCGGTGACGCCTGCTCCCAGCGCCTCGACCTCGCCCGCCAGCTCGATCCCCGGGATGTCGGCCGGCGAGTCGGCGGGCGCTGGGTACATGCCGAGCCGCTGCATCAGGTCCGCGCGGTTCACGGCCGAGGCCCGGATCCGCACGCGGACCTGCCCCGGCGACGGATCGGGCAGCGGGACCTCGCGCAGCTCCAGCACCTCGGGTCCACCGGGCTTCGTGATGACGATCGCGCGCATGCGGGGCATACCGCGCAGTGTGCCAGAGGACGCTTCCCCTGGGCTCTCGCGATTTGCTAGAAGCGAGCACCGATATGTCCGTGAAGCACCGTCCCATCGTCCGCAGCTTCAAGCCCAAGTACGTGAAGGAAGCGGCGGCCCACGCCCGCGCCGGAGGCCACTCCTTCATCTGGGAGAACGACAAGCGGGCGATGCTCGTGTTCACGACCCCCGAGGACGGGGACGACGAGAACTTCGGCGCCTGGGCCGTGTACGACATGGGGAAGTGGCGCTGGCACAACCACACGCGTGGCACGCTCAAGGGCCTCTCGACCACGCTCGTCCCGCGCGACTGCCTCTGGATCGCGAAGCGCCGCACCGAGCGCGACTCGATCTACCCGGGCCCGACCCGGAAGATGAACCTCGATTGCACCAAGTGCGCGGCGTGCTGCCGGGACAACGAGGTGATCCTCCAGCCCGAAGACGTGCAGCGCTTCAAGGACGGGGGCCGCCCCGAGCTCGCGAAGCCGCCCTACGCCAAGCGTCACAAGGATGGTCGCCTCATCCTCACGCTCCTCGAGAACAAGAGCTGCCAGCACCTGAAGCGTGACAACAAGTGCGGGATCTACGAGCTGCGCCCCCACCCCTGCAGCGAGTTCCCGAGCGCCAGCGAGTGCTGCCTGTTCGCCCGCGAGGACGTCCTCGGTCTCTACGACGGTCTCAAGCCCACGCCCGACGTGAACTGACCGAGCGGTTGCGCTACGCTCGCCTCCGTCCCCCGGAGGTCTGCGCATGAGATCCGTACTTCTCGCGAGCGTGATCGGTGTCGTCGCGTTCGCGTGTGGCACGAGCAGCGATCCGGCGACCCCGGGGGGAAGCAGCGGGAGCAGCGGAGGCAGCGGGAATCCCGACGGCGGCCCGATCGGGCTCGACGGCGGCCCCGCCCCGCTCGGCTCGTTCAGCCTGACCTTCGGCCCCGTGCCGGTGCCGCCCGGGGAAGAGGCCACGAAGTGCGTCGTGAAGCGGCTCGGTAATGCTGCCTCGATGCACGTCGGCTCGGTGCACAACGTGCTCGGACAGGGCTCGCATCACCTCATCGTCTACCGCGTGAACGACACGACCGAGCAGCCGACGCCGTTCGAGTGCAAGCCGTTCACCGACACGCTCGATCCCACCAAGGGCTCGACGCTCATGATCTCGCAGAAGAAGGACGACGCGCTCGTCCTGCCCGAGGGCGTCGCCTACACCCTCGCCGCAAACCAGATGGTCCGCCTCGAGATGCACTACATCAACCCGGGCGCGGCGCCGATCATGGCGCAGGCCACCTCGACGTTCATCCCGATCGAGGACGCGAAGTTCAAGGACGAGGCCGACTTCCTCTTCATCGGCACGCCGGACATCGATCTCGCGCCCGGTCAGACGAAGACCATCGGCCCGATGCACATCAAGCTCCCGGCCGAGTACGCCGACGTCAATTTCTTCGCCATCACCGGGCACCAGCACCAGTACGGCACGAACGTCCTCGTCAACACCGCGACCTCCAAGGCCGATCCCGGCACGCCCGTCTACGACGTGAAGAACTGGCTCTGGAGCGAGCCGGAGACGGTCCAGACCAACTTCAAGCTCCCCAAGGGCGGCGGCTTCAACTTCAGCTGCTCGTACGCCAACAAGTCGTCGAGCCAGGTGGGCTTCGGCGAGTCGGCGAACGACGAGATGTGCTTCTTCTGGGCGTACTACTACCCCAGCAAGGGCGGCGCGAAGGTGTGCGTGCACAGCGAGCAGCCGCCGTTGCCGGCGAGCGGCGTCGATGCCTGCTGCCCGGCCGACAACCTGATCTGCGACGCGCTCCAGTCGCAGACGAAGTAGCGGCTACTTCGCAGGCGCTGCCGCGGGCGGCGCCGGCAATGCCGTGAGCAGCGCCTCGAGGCGGGCGCGCGCGCCGGGCACGGTCATCGGGTCCTTCGCGGCGTGGTCGACGAGCACGCGGCCGTCCTTGGGATCGAGGCGGAGGATGGCCTCGCCGGCGCTGGCCACCGCGAGCGCGATGTCCTCGGTCTCGGCAGTGCTGCGGTACGTCGAGAAGAAGCGGCGCAGCGTGGGCAGCTCGTCCTTCGTGCCGAGCGTGGCGAGCGCCGCTGCGGCGCGCTTCACGTCGTCGTCGGTGTCGGCGGGGTCGAGCAGGTGCGACGCGAGCAGGGGCGCCCCCTTGGGCTCCTTCATCGCCGCGAGCGCCTCGGCGATCGGGCCGACCGGAGGGCTCGCGAGGATGTCGCGCAGAAAGTCGTAGTGCCGACCGAGCGCCGTGAGCATGAAGGAGGCGCCGTTGCGGCGCGTCGCGATGGCGGCCCGCGCGTCGGCGATGAGCACCGGCGCGGAGCGCGAGTCGGAGGCGATCTCGACGAGCGTCCTGGTCGCGCTCTCGTCCTCGAGCGTGGCGAGCTCGCGGAGCAGGAGCCGCTGCGCGGTGGCGAGGCTGGCCTCGCGGCTCTGTACGGCCTCGGCGATCTGCTGGCCGAGCGAGGGCGCGCCGCCCGGCGCGGGCGGCGACCTGTAGGTGTCGGCATGCGCGACGCAGCTCTTGATCGCCTCGCCGAACGCCGCCTGGAAGGTGACCTGGCCGGTCTTCGCGTCGAGGACCACGATCTTGCCCTCCTCGTCGCAGAGGAGGACGCCGCCGGCCACCGCCTCGCCGCCGAGCACGTCGCTCGGATGCGTGTGCACCCAGGCCAGCTGACCACGCGCCGACTCGAAGCCGATCACCAGGCGGAAGTAGCTCGCGTAGAAGCGCGCCGAGTCGATCCCCAGCGCGCCGTCGGGCCCGCTGGGGCGGGCGAAGAGGCGGTCGCGGTCGCGCGCGTTCGCCACGGCCGGCTGCTTCTCGGTGCCGGGCGCGAGCAGACGCGGCGTACCGGGCAGCTCGCGCGTGGGGATGGTGATGCGGCTCGCTCCGCCGCCCGAGGCGAGGCGGATCTGCTCGTCGAAGCGGATGTACGAGACCTCGCCGAAGTAGAGCGCGCCGCCGATGGTCATGGCGCGTGAGACCTTCTCGCGGATGACGACGCGCCCCAGCTCGTCGCCGGTCGCGGCCTCGATGGCGCTGACGTACTGGTTCGACCACGGGATGAACACGATGCCCGCGACCACGGCGGGATCGCCGATCTGCTTCTCGGTCTCGATCTGGCGCTTCACGCTGCCGTCACGACCGACGACGAGGATCGACGAGCTCTTGCCGGTGGTGAGCGAGACTGCGGTGATCGTGCCGTCATCACCGGCGCCGAGGAGCGCAGCGCCGCCGGTGGGGCGCGCCCAAAGGCGCTTGCCCGTCGCCGCCTCGAGCGCGAAGACCTCGCCATTGCCCGATCCGACGACCACGCCGCCGGCGATGATGGGGCGCGCGTCGTTCGCGTGCGCGAACGTCCAGGGCGCGCCGCCCGCGAGCGGGACGCCGAGCAGCTTGTCGCCGCGCTCTCCCGCGATCGCGACCACGACGTCCGACGGAGCGCCGAGCTTCGCGCTGCGGAGCTTGGCCTGCACGTCGCCGATGGATCGCCCCTGATCGTCGAGCCAGTCGGTGGAGAACGTCTTGGGGTGGGTGGCGTCGCCGGGGCACGCCGCGAGGAGCAGCGGCAACGCCAGCGCGGGCAGAAGCGGGAGGAGCTGACGGAGGCTCACTGCGCACCTCCCGCGGTCGCCATGACCGCCTGATCGATCGCCTGCCGGACCCGTGGTGACGTACCGGAAGGCCAGCGCTTCTGCACTTCGCGCAGGAATTTGTTGCCCTCACTGGTCCCCTGCTCGCGGATGCGGCCGACGATCTTGAGCTTCGCCTCGTCGCTCACGTCCGCGGTGGGACGGAAGAGGACCTGGTCGAGGCCCCCGGTGACGACGTCGAACGGGAGCTTGCCGAGCTTGCCCGCGAGCTGCTCGCACTGCTCGGGGTTGCACAGCTGGCCGATCGACGCGGCCGCCTCGTTGACGCGATGATCGAGCGCGACGAACAGCTCGGGCACCGCGTCCTTCGCCTTGAGCGAGCCGAGGCCGCTCGCAGCGGTGCCGCGCACCACGGGATCGGCGTCGGAGAGCGCGCGCTTGAGCGCCGGAGCGGCGGCACCGCCCTTGGTGCGGGTGATGGATTTCACCGCCGCGCGGCGCAGCTTCGCGTTGCGGTGGGTCGTGTATTGAGCGAGCGCGCTGGCGCCGGCATCGGACTCGAGATCGCCGAGCGTCTCGATCGCGGACTGCGAGAGCGGCAGCGAGAGGCCGCGGGCGAGCGCCTCGGCGACCGCGGGCGCCGCTGCGGCGCCGCTGGGACCGGCGAGGCGCGCGGCGTCGAGCGCCTCCCTGATCTGGCCTTCGTCGCCTGACTTCAGCTTCGCGACGATCGGCTTCACGTCGACCTGCGCCGGCGCGGCGGGCCTCTTCTCGGTGGGTTTCTGCGCGTCCGCGGGGTGCGCGACGAGCGCGACGAGCGCCCCTGCGAGACCGGCGACCAACAGAC
>JAYTBL010001043.1:0-2502 GCA_043736975.1 Polyangiaceae bacterium | reverse complement strand
CCGACGACGACGAGCGCAGCATCGTCGAGAACGTGCCGGTCCTCGACGACCCTGCATCGGGCTTCGCTGGCTTCTTCATCGCGCTCTCGAGCGCGGTGCTGCGCTTCGGGCGCTTCGAGCGCGGTCATCCCGAGGCCCCCTCGGCGATGAAGGAGCTGCTCAAGGCCACCAAGGCGGCGCTCCGCGGGCGCCGCGAGCTGACCTTCGCGCGCCGCGACTCCGCGAAGGCCATCGGCTTCTGCGTGCTCGCGGGGTACGGCGAGGTCGTCGATCTGCGCCGGCTGCTCGGCGCGCAGCTGTTCGGCAGCTTCGGCTACCCGTTCATCGAGGCGCTCGCGCAGAAGGGCATCGCGGCGATCACCCTGCGGGAGGGCATCCCCGACACCGAGCTCCAGTACGCGATCGAGATGCTCCTCGGACCGCACGTGAACGAAGATCTCCGCAAGGAGCTGCTCGGCAAGCCGCTCCGCAACGTCTCGGTGCTGTTCGGCGCGGACGTCGTGGGCCGCGACCGGAAGCTCTCCTGGAAGGTCGGTCTGTGCGCCGCGCGTCTCGCGCGCGATCTCCGTGCGCTCTCCAACGTGCGCGGCATCAGCCTCAAGAAGATGCGTGAGATCCGCGAGGACCTGGTGACCGGCATCGCGCATCTGCTCACCAAGGGCGACGAGGTCCGGCAGTTCCTCTTCAACGGTGACCTCGTCGATGATGTCGTGTCGAACCTCCGCGGCTTCTCGGGCTTCCGCGTGGTGCCGCTGGTCATCGAGCGGCTTCTCCACGAGCCGTGCGTCGAGGCCACCACGCTCCTGATCGCGGACTTCGACCAGGGCGCCGAACCCGACCGCGACGTGAAGGGCTTCCTGCGCGCGTTCGCGCTTCGCCTGCTGAACGAGCGATCGCCGAAGTCGGACGCGGCGGTGGCCGAGCTGTACCGGCGCTCGATCGTCGTCGATGACGACGTGCCGCGTGATCTCCAGGAGCAGATCCGCGCACAGTCGCTCGCCGAGGCGCTCATCCGCGACGCCTCGCAGTTTCTCCGGACGCTCGACTTCATCCAGGACCCGGACGACTACGGGCGCGAGCTGGCGACGCTCGAGGCCGCGATGGCCTTCCTCGCGCGCCGCGCCGAGGCGGGCGCTCTGCTCGCCGCAATCGGCGTCCTGGCGCGGCATGCGAAGGGCGCCGGCAAGCCAGGTCCGCGCGAGAACCACGCGCTGCGCACGATGAAGTCGATGATCGACAAGCAGCGGCTGGTGCCCATCGCGAACGCGCTGCTCTCGGGGCCGACGCACCAGCACGAGGCCGCGCGTCAGCTGCTGGTCCTCGCCGGGAGCGCTGGCGCGCACGCGCTCTACATGGCGCGCGAAGGGCTCCAGGACCCCGCGGGTCGCCCGCAGTTCGTGAGGACGTTCCGCGAGACCGGCCCTGCCGGCTGGTCGCTCCTCTCGGCCGTGCTGCCGCGCATGGAGGTGCAGAACGAGACCGACATCGCGCTCGTCGAGGACCTCCTGCGGACGGTGCCGGATCGGCAGGACGCGGCGCTGGGTGAGGCGGTCGCAAAGTTCCTCGCCCATCCCCGCCTGCGGCCCGCGGCGCTCGCCGCGATCGTCCCCGTCTGGGGGGAGCGCGCGCGTCAGCCGCTCATGGACGCCCTCGAGTTCGCCGAGGAGCCGGCGCGCATCGTCGCCATCACCGAGCTGCGGCGCCTGCGCGCGATCGACGAGCCGGCCGTGAACGTCGTGGAGCGGCTGCTCACGATGAAGGGCAGCGCGAGCGAGGAGCTGCGCGTCGCGGCGGCAGCAGCGCTCGCGGACGTCGTGCCCTCCCAGCGGGCCCGCGCCATCGCGCTGCTCACCAAGGGCGTCGAGGGCAAGCGAGGGCTGGTGGCCATGCTGCGTGGTGACGGCGCGACCGACGAGAGCGCGTCGGTCATCGAGTCGATGGCGAGGGCGCTGCTGGCGCTCGATCGCGCCGAGGGCCAGCGCGCCGTGAAGTCGCGCCTCACGAAGGCCGACGCGCCGCTGAAGTCGCGCCTCATCGCGCTGCTGCAGATGGCGTAGCCTCGCGGCGGCGGTCACTTCATGTCGATGGTGTGGCAGTCGCCGCATCCAAAGCCCTTGTGGGTCGTCATGTCGTACGGCGGCTCGCCGAGCGTGGCGGCCATCTCGGGGACGACCTTCTCGGCCATGAACTTCGCGATCTCCGGCTTCTCGGTGAACGCGCTCATCTTGCCGTCCCTCATCGCGAGGTGAGGCAGGAAATCCTTGGGGTCCTTCATGCTGGGACCGTGGCAGGTCTTGCAGCCGAAACCGGCGTAGCGCGCGGGGTCCTTGGCCTGGAACACCTTGCCCATGCGCGGGACCACGTTCGCCTTCATGAACGCCGCCTTCTGGTCCATGGGGAGGCTGTCGCTCCAGGCCGCGGGCGCGGCGGGCTTGGCGTCGGGGGGCGTCGGGCCACCGGGCGTCGTCGGCGTGGCCGGGTCCGGGCCCCCGCAGGCGCAAA
>JAYTBL010001042.1:0-2507 GCA_043736975.1 Polyangiaceae bacterium | reverse complement strand
CCTTCCTCGTCGGCTGCGGCGGCGGCGCCACGGGGGGCGAAGATCCCAAGTCGCCCTCGGCCAAGGCGTCGATCGATCTGGCTCCGATGGACGAGCTGAAGGCCATCCCCGTGGACCTCAACGCCGAGGTCGCCGCGCTCACGAAGCCGGTCGACGACATCCAGGCGGCGATCGACGAGATCGGCGCGCTCCCCAAGAAGCACGGCCTCGCGGCGGCCGAATTGATGGGCATGGCGAAGGCGACGTTCGACAGCGGCAAGGTGGAGCTGAAGCTCAAGGCGGATGTCGGGGCGGAGGCGAAGGCCGACGTGGAGGCCTCGCTCAAGAAGCTCGCGGGCGCGGTCGTGGCGCTCAAGGCCACGCCCGATCGCGTCGCGGCCCTCACCGCGAAGGTGGCGACAGCGACCGCGAAGGTGCCGGTCCTCGCCTCGAAGGTGACGGCCACGGCGACCGCGGCCTCGGCGAACCCGTTCGGCAGCGCCGATGCGAAGGCGAAGGGGACGGCGGATCTCGCGAACGTGAAGCAGGTGCAGGCGGACGCGATGAAGTCGATCAGCGATGTGCAGGCGAAGATCGCGGGGATCCCCGCGATCGCGACCAAGGCCCTGGCCAAGGCCAGCGCGTCGTTCGCGGCGGGGTGATCGCGAGAGGTGGGCCCGCAGAGGAGGCCTCAGGGCAGCTTGCCGATGACGAGCACGCCGCCCTGGTCGGCCTTCTGATCGCCGCCCTTCGCCACCGTGGTGGTGATCGCGTCGCCGCTCTTCTGGGTCGTCACCTTGTAGCCGGTGTTCGGCACCAGCCCGGTGACGAGCTGCGCCTTCGTGCTGGCCGGCACCGCGTACGTCACCGAGGAGAGCGCGCCGATGTCGACCGGGAACATGACGACCGTGTCGTTGAACGATGCGCCCTGGTAGGGCGTGCCCGCGGTCGAGCTGATGAGCGTCGCGTCGTCCGCCTTGACCTTGCCGTCGGCGCCCTGGATGACGTGCAGCCAGCGGATGGTCTTGGGCGACCCCGGCGCCTCGACGCGCAGGCGGAACTTGATTGGATCGAGCAGCGCCGGTTGCTTGCCGTTGTCATCGTCGAGCGGCTCGGCGCGCTCGACCGCGATGGTCGCGGGAGCGGGCAGCAGCGTCCGCACGTAGAGGTTCTGGCCGCCCTCGCTCCGCATCGACATGAGGTTGCCGGCGACCGAGCCCTGCGCGGGCAGCTGCATCCAGAAGCGCTTGAAGCGCTTCTCCTTCTTTGAAGCGGCGCGGTCGTAGGTGATGATCCGGTCGGGGACGATCCAGACGATCGATCGGCTCGCGTGGAGGATATCCTCCGAGGCCTCGTCCTTCGAGTTGTGGAGCGGGGTCGCGTCTCCCAGGAAGTACGTGAAGTCCGAGCCCCAGCGCGAGGCGAGGATCTTGGGATCGCCGTTCATCACGTACGTCCATTGCGAGCCGCGCTTCCACTCGGCTCCGCGGTAGCCGTCGTGGTGGAACGGTCGGTCGTTCTGGAGGGCGATGCTGTTCTTGTAGTCGGTGCAGGCGAGATCGTCGCCGTAGCCGGTGCGCTCCTTGGTGAGCCACTCGCCCTTGCGCCACAGCTCGAACATGTTGCCGTCGGCGGACTGGTGATCGAGCGTGATCCAGCCGAGCTTGTACGAGAACCACGTGGCGTTCTCGGTCCACGAGGTGCGCTGGAGGAAGCGCCCGAGCCCCTCGGAGAAGTGGATGAGCGGGTACTGACCCCGCGGATCCGGCGCGGGCGGCGCCTTGGGGTCGAACATCATGAAGTAGAAGATCGAGGCGAGCAGATCGTTGTTGTCGGCCGCGCGGGCCTCGAGCTTCTCGGCGCCGCCGGGCGCGAAGTTCGTCTCGATCCAGCGCAGCTTCTCGAGCCGCTTCGTGTTCTGGGTGAGGTGGTCGTAGACGCCGAGCGGGCCGAACACGCCCATGAAGTCCGGCGCGTAGTACTTCTCGCCGTCGCCGTACCAGGCGACCTGGTGCAGCTTCCCCAGGTACGCGAGGTCAGGATCGGCCGGCACCTTCGACGAGGGGCTGAGCGAATGGAGGAAGCCGGGGATGGTGTCGTTCCAGAACGGGTTACCCTCGAAAGAGACCTGCTTGCCGTTCGCCTTCGGGTCGGCCACGCCGGCGGTGTGGAGCGCGAGGAGGAGCTGGGCGATGTAGCCGACCGAGAGCGGGCTGTACTCGAAGCCCTCGGCCGCGAGCCCGCCGCGCATCTCGCCGCGCATCAGCGCGTCGGACACGTAGAGCCAGGCGCCGGTCACGCTCCCCAGGTACGAGCGGAGCTTGTTGTCCGGATCGTCGGCGCTGTCGAAGGACATCGCCATCATGCCGAGGTTGCGCGCGTGGGCGCAGTAGTAGTTGTTGCCGGCCCAGCGCACGCGCTTCACGTCGGCGAGCAGCTTCGGATCGTTGACGACGCCGAGCGGCTCGGGATGGTTGTAGGTGGTGGTCTCGGCGTGCTGGATCTCCTCGGCCCAGCGGAGGAACACG
>JAYTBL010001041.1:0-2508 GCA_043736975.1 Polyangiaceae bacterium | reverse complement strand
GCGAGGGATCGGCGCCGAGGAGGCGTGCGCTGTACGTGCGGAGCGCCAGCAGCTCGCTCACGCCTGGCGCGCGGCCCTCGACGGCGCGCGCGGCGTCGGCCTCGGAGTACCTGGATTCCATCGCCCGGGCTCATACCAGGGACGGCGCGCGGCCGGGAGGGTCAGGGAGGGGTGGGCTGCGGTCCGACGACCGCCTGCATCACCAGCACGACGCGGTCGCCGGCGCGGAGCTCGACGTCGGTCGTGCCCTGCTTGAGGCCGATGAACGCGAAGTCGTGGTCGCTGATCACGTAAGAGACGTCGATGATCGCGGGATCCAGCGCGCGGAATGTCATCGGCATGATGTTGTTGTCGTCGTTGTACGAGACGATGTGCGCGGTGACGATCATCCCCTCGGGCACCGAGATGCCCTGGCGATCGACGCGGCCGCCGAGCACGCTCGCGCGCACCTGACCGAAGTCGGTGCGGTCGTACTCGGCGACGCAGCCCGCGAGGCTGGAGAGCGCAACGGCGAGGAGGAGACCCGAGAGCGAACGAACCGAGAGCTTCATCGCTGCACCTCGACGGAGATTTCCTGAGAGAACGTCCCGCCCGAGGCGGTGAGCTTGGCCATACCTGCGGCCCGCGGCGTGATGGTGACCTCGCCGTCCCTATCGATGATGTCGACGACGCCGCTCTTCGGCTCGACGCTCCACTCCACGGCGAGCGATCCGGCGAGCACGCTGTTCTTCTCCTGCGCGAAGGCCCGGAGCTGGCGCGAGTCCGAGAGGCTCATGGTGAGCGCCTCGATGCGGCTCGGCGTCTCCCCGTGCGCCACGGCAGCGTCATAGACGACGAGCGCGTCGGGCTTGGCCACGCGGACGTTCACGAAGTCGATGAGCTGTCCGGCGGCGTCGCGGGCGGTGATCGTTCCGTAGCCGAGCTTCTGCGCGACGAGGCCGTTCGGACCGCGCGAGATGAACTCACCGACCGGGCTGATGGTGATGCCGCGATCGGTGCCGGTGGTGAGGTTGATGTTGGAATCGCTGGCGTTGAGGCTGGTGCTCGACTTGGGCGTGAAGCGCACCTGGAAGGAGGAGCCGACCGACACCACCTTCGGGAACTTATCGGCGTCATCCGAGTAGCGCGTGCAGGACACGGCATCGGTGCACGCGAAGTAGAAGCCGCCGTTGCCGAGCTCGCCAGCCTTGGAGCCGTCGGTGGACGAGCAGCCGGCGACGGCGAGGACTCCGAGCGTCGTGATGGCGAGAAGCCGAAAGTTCATGGAAGGCACCTGCGTAAGATGAGGCACCGCCCCTCGGCGGTGACGTCATGTCGCCAGCGAGGGGTGGTGCCAGGGGTCTCGATGGGAGCCGCGGAGACCGACGCGGGGAGAGGGGAGAGCGAGAGAGCGAGAGAGCGAGAGAGCGAGACGAAGCAAAGCGCTAAGGACTGTCGAAGCGAAGAGAAGCGTAAGTGAAACACCCCGTCGCAACCCCCGTGCCGTGGCCGTGGCTCCTTGCTCAACCGCTGGTAACCATGGGCAGTTGCGCAATCTGCGCGCGCCCGGGTGTGCCTGATGGCCCTGACATCCATGACAGCCCCGCGTGTTCGCCGGGTTACTGCCGGATGCGCGCGCGGGCCGGCGGCGGACCGGCGCGGGCGACAAAAACGAAGACGGGCTGAACACCGAAGTGCCCAGCCCGCTCGTGTCTAAGTGCCTGATTGTAGGCGCGATTGGGGTTGAACCAACGACCCCTACCGTGTCAAGGTAGTGCTCTACCACTGAGCTACGCGCCTGTAGGGGTTGGGGAAGTACCCCATGGTCGCGCAGGCTGTCAAGCACGGTACCACCGCTCAGGCCGCGTTCCTTCGCCGGGTGTCATCCGCGGAACACGGGGTGCTGTCACGGATGTCAGGGCGTCCAGTCACACCTGGCGGCGCGGCGTGGGGCTCTAACACGCCGAATGCATCGCAGTTCCGAGCGGTTGCGCGAAAAGCTCCGCCGGCGGCACGCAGGTTGCGGAGGGGGTCCTCACTTCCTTCGCTCTTCACTTAGCTGCGTTCCGGCGGATCGCCGCGAGCGCCGAGCGCGCGACCGAGAGGGACTCCGGACTGCGGTCCGGCTGCCCGGCTCGGCGCGCGCTCTTCTCTTTTCTTCGCTTCTCTTTTCCTGCTCCTCCAAGAGGGATCACGCGATGACACCGATCAGGTTGCGTCCGTTCGTGACTGCGCTCGCCGTGGCGGCTCTCGCCAGCGGCTGCGCGATGAAGGACGACGGTTACAAGGCGGGCGACCTGGGCAACGGCGGCTTCTACTTCTCGTGCGAGGACGCGGTGGCCTGCAGCCGCTACTCGAACGATGCCTCGAAATTCCCCAAGAAGGTCTCGCTCGGCGCGACGTTCTCGGTGCGCTTCGAGCCGAAGAGCAGCTCGAAGGGCCTCGCCATCACGTTCAACGAGTCGGCGCCCGATCGCGGCATCACGGTGCGCGCCGTCGGAGACATCGTGTCCAAGGGTCCGAGCGGGC
>JAYTBL010001040.1:0-2509 GCA_043736975.1 Polyangiaceae bacterium | reverse complement strand
CATCGGCCAGGACGGCCAGCGGAGCCGCGTGCAGGTCGACGACGGCGTGTGGAGCGCGAACGATGCCGGCGGCCTGAAGCGCCGCTTCGCGTGGTCCGACCGGGTGCGCCGCTACGATCTCGCGCGGTTCGATACCGAGACGAGCGCCAAGTACGGGGCCAACGCCACCCTCGCGCGCCTCCAGGCCGCGCTCGACGACGTCGCGACGCACACCCCCGAGGACGCCGACACCCGCCGCTTCCTCCTCGACGTCACGGTCCGCCGCAACGGCCGCGAGCCGTACGTCGTTCACCTCGTGAGCGCCGAGCGCGCGCCGGGCGGCAGCTGAGTGCGCTCCCTCCTCGCACGGTTCAAGCACGAGATCGGCGACGGGTTCGTCCTCGGTCCGGTCCGCGTGGTGATCGGCGCGCTGCTCGGCTGGCATGCGCTCGCCGCTGCCAAGGAGCTCGGAACGAACGGGTACTTTGGCGACGTCTTCCACGTGTCGATGCTGCCCGAGGCGCTCGTGCCCTCCTCGCGGGTATACGGGGTGCTGCTCGCGCTGCGGGTCTGTCTCGCGGTCATGGTGATGTTCGGCGTGTGGGCGCGCCCGGGGCTGGCAGTGAGCGCGCTCCTCGGTCTGTGGATGGTGCTGTGTGACCGGCTACAGTTTCATCACAACCGCTATTCCCTCGACTGCTACGCGCTGCTCCTGGCGCTGACGCCCTGTGACCGCTCGTGGCGCGTGACGGAGAGCGCGGTCCCCGAGCCGCGAACCGCACCCTACTGGGCGGTGCGCCTGTGCCAGCTCCAGGTGTCGATCGTGTATCTCGCGTCGGGCGGCTCGAAGCTGCTCGACCCCGACTGGCGGAGCGGCCTGGTGCTCGCCGACCGGATGGTACGCCACGCGCACCTCGCGGTGGCGGCGGGGGTGCCGCGCGGCGTGGTGGACGCACTATCTCGGCCGGATGCGTCGAGCGCGCTGGCGAAGCTCGCGATCATGTCGGAGCTGGTGATCTGCGTGGGCCTCTGGCTGCGCCCGACGCGGGTGGTGGTGCTCTGGTGGGGCTTGTGGTTCCACGTGACGATCCAGCTGACGACGAACGTCGAGACGTTCACGGTGCTGACGCTCGCGATGTACGGCGCCTTCGCGACGCCGGACTTCCGTGCGCGCAGGCTGCGCTACGATCCCTCTCGTTTCTGGGGAAAGACGGCGGGTCTGCTGGTCCCGCTCCTGGACTGGCTGGGCCGCTTCGAGGTGAAGGCGTGGGAGCCCGACGACCAACCGGGCCACTCGCTGGTGGTGGTCCGCCGCGACGGCGAGCGCGTGACCGGCATCCGCGCCTTCGCGATGATCACGCGCTGCATCCCGCTGCTCTTCCCGCTGTGGGCACCGATCGCCCTGATCGCGAGCTTCACGCGCCAGGGCGACCTGTCGAGCGCTTCTTGACTCCTGGAAAGGAGTCGGAGCCCTACCCCCACTCGGTGCGCTGCACCACCGGGAGCTGCAGCGCGCGCTCGCGATCCAGGTCGAGGTTGCCCACATGCAGGCAGAGCGGGGTCTGGACCCACTTGTAGATCGACTGCGTGAACAGGCGCGCGAAGCGCGCTGCCCAGGCGTCGACCGCCTTCGTCTCGTGCTCCGGGAACATGATGCGCAGGACGTCGCGCACCTCGGTGGGCGCCATCTTCTCGCCCGCGTAGAGCGCGAAGCACGCGTCGAGCACGGGGAACGGCATCAGGTCCTTCTCGTCCTCCTGATCGTCGGCCAGCTCCGCCGAGGCTGGCTTCTTCAGCGTCAGCTCGATGCCCGGCAGGCGCGTGGTCTCGAGCAGGTAGTCGAGGAGGTAGTTCACGACCGTCTTGGGGACGTTCGCGATCACGCTCAGCGCGCCCTCCATGTCGCCGCCGATGGTCGTGTAGCCGACCGCCTTCTCGCTCATGTTGCTCGTCTGGAGGAACAGGCCGCTCGCGCTGTTCGCCCACGTCCACATGCGCTGCGCTCGGATGCGCGCCTGCACGTTCTGGCGCGCCATCGCGCCGATGGTCTCGCCCGGCTGCAGCATCTTCGCCACGCGCGCCAGCTCGGGCTCGAACGCATCGTCGATCGACACCACCGTGAACGGCGCGTCGAGGTCGGCCGCTGCCTGCTCGGCGGCGGCGTGCGTCTCCTTCGACGAGTAGCGCGACGGCATGAAGAACGCGCGCAGGATCTCGCGCGCCTTCGCCTTCTCGCCCTCCGGCCCGAGGCCGCCGTGCCGCCGCGCCACCCAGCGCCGCGCCAGGTAGAGGCACAGCAGGCTGTCGCGTCCGCCCGACAGCGCGACACCGATCGTCTTGAAGGCGCCGGTCTTCTCGAAGTAGTCGCCGAGCCCGAGCGCGAGCGCGTCGAGCAGGTCCTCGCAGAAGTCCTGGCGGTGCGTGGTCTTCGGGCCCGGCGCCGGCAGGAAGAAGCTGAGGCCCGCCGGCGGCGTGTAGCTGAGCCGCCCCCGGCCCGTCGCGGTGGCGCGCGCGGCGGCGACGCGCGCGA
>JAYTBL010001039.1:0-6367 GCA_043736975.1 Polyangiaceae bacterium | reverse complement strand
CGAAGAAGGGCCAGTCTGCGACCGGTCAGGACTTCGACGACGCCGCCTTCATCCCGTCGTCGACGTTCGCGCATCGCATCCAGGGCGGCCTCGGCAAGTACATGAACGGCTCGATGTACGTGCAGGCGACGAGCTCCGAGACCACCAACCGCGCGCTCGAGGACATCCGCGCCCTGCTGCGCGATCGCCACAAGATCCCGCCCAGCGGCGAGGACGACTTCTCGATCCGCAACCTCGCGGAGATCGCTGGCGCGCAGGCGCAGGGCACCGACACCATGACCACGCTGCTGGCGAGCGTCGCGGCGGTGTCGCTCGTGGTCGGCGGCATCGGGATCATGAACATCATGCTGGTGAGCGTCACCGAGCGGACCCGCGAGATCGGCATCCGCATGGCCATCGGCGCGAAGCCGGCGAGCATCCTGCTCCAGTTCCTGATCGAGGCCCTCGTGCTCTCGATCGCCGGAGGACTGCTCGGGGTAGCGCTCGGGGTCGGGGTCGCGACGTACCTCGCCGCCAAGTTCGCCTGGCCGATGGCCATCCAGGTCGACGTCATCGTGGTGTCGGTCGCGTTCAGCGCGCTGGTCGGCATCGTCTTCGGCCTGTATCCCGCACGAAAAGCGTCGCAGCTCGATCCGATCGACGCGCTCCGCTACGAGTGATCGAGCTACGGTGCTCGCGATGGCGAAGCCGGATGAGGCGTTCGACGCGGGGTACTACGGGCGTTACTACGGGAGCTCGCGCACGCGCGTGCACGGGGCAAAGGAGATCGCGCGGCTCTGCTCCGCGGTGACGAGCATGCTCGATTGGTGGGGCGTGCCCATCGACAGCGTGCTCGATGTCGGCGCCGGCGTGGGGCTGTGGCGCGACTGGTTCAAGAAGCACCGCCCCAAGGCGACCTACCGCTCCACCGAGGTCAGCCGCTACGCGTGCATGCAGTACGGCCACGAGCAGCGCGACATCACGCGGTGGCGCGCCTCCGGCAGCTTCGACCTCGTGGTCTGCCAGGGCGTCCTGCCCTACATCGACGACGCCGGGTGCGTGAAGGCCATCGACAACCTGGGCGCGATGACCGGGGGCTTCCTCTACCTCGAGGCGATCACGAAGAAGGACGTCCGTGAGGTCATCGACCAGGACAAGACCGACGTGAAGGTCCACGAGCGCACCGCGGCCTGGTACCGCAAGCGCCTCGGCGTGCACTACCTCGAGGTGGGCTGCGGGCTGTGGGCGAAGCGCGATGCCCCCGTGCTGTTCTACGAGCTGGAGCGGCGCTGATGCTTCCGCCAGGCACGGTCCGAGGCCGCCGGCGATTCGATTCGAGGCGGGCGAATCGCGCGGCGGTGGACTAGATTCTGATCATGACCGTGGCGCGTCGTTCTCTCGGTGGCTTGATGGCGGGTGCGGGGCTCGCCATGATCGCGGGCGTCGCATGCGGAGGCGCGGATGATGTCTCGGGGCCGAGCCCCGAAACGCGCCCCGATGCCGGCCCCGATGCCGCGGAGGACGCGCCGGTCGACCCTGCCGACGGCAACGTCGTGAAGCCGGCATGCGGCGCGCCCGGGGTGAACCCGGGGTTCGTCGCGAAGAGCACGGTGAGCTTTGGGGCCTCGAAGGGCACGTACTCGCTCTACCTGCCCGACGGCTACGACGGCACGACCGTCTTTCCCGTGATCTTCGCGTTCCACGGCGACGGGGGCGACGGCGAGAGCATGCGCGGAGCTCGGATCGAAGAGGCCGCCGCGGGGGGCGCGATCATCGTCTACCCCGATGGCCCGAACCAGACCTGGGACCTCGAGACTCCTCCGGCGCAGAATCGCGACTACGCGTTCTTCGACGCGATGGTGACCGACGTGACGACGAGGCTGTGCTCCGACCCCACCCGCATCTTCGCGTTCGGCTTCAGCCGCGGCGCGTTCTTCGCGAACCAGCTCGGCTGCTTCCGTGGTGACGTCGTGCGCGGCGTCTCCGCGCACTCCGGCGGTGGTCCGTACTCCAACGACGGTAACGACTTCGATCAGAACGGCTTCTTCAAGTGCCCCAAGCCCGCGGTCGCGGCGTTGATCATCCACGGTGAGAACGACGACTCGAGCGGCGTGCCCTACGCCGCAGGGGTGAAGAGCCGCGATCACTGGCGCCTCCGCAACGCGTGCGGCACGACCACCAAGGCGTATCCGCCGAGCCCGTGCGTCTCGTACGACGGCTGCCCGGCCGGTCATGCCGTGGCGTGGTGCTCGATCCCCGGCATGGGGCATCGGATCTGGACGAACACCGCGCAGGCGGTGTGGTCGTTCTTCTCCGCGCTGTGATGCTCTTCGGCGCGACGTTCGCCTGCGCGGACTGCCGGCTGCGTTTCGCCCGTCGCGAGCGCTGCCCATCCTGCGGCGGTCCCAGGGTCTTCGCGCTGACGACGCGCGAGGGACGGACGCGCTACCGCAAGGCCGCGCAGCGCCGCGTGGGGTGGTGGCAGGGACTCCTGCTTCGCAGCGCGAGGTGGGCGCCGGAGGGCTGGCGGCTCGCCATCCCCGTGGGCGGCGGACTGCTCGCGGCGCTGCCGGCGCTCATCGCGTACCGCGCGTACGGGGCGAGCGCCTTCCAGGAGCTCTGGCTGATGAGCGACCTGACGCAACGGTACCAAGGCCTCTCGAGCCGCGGCCTCGGCCTCCTGGGGATCGCTGCGGGCGGCCTCCTCCTCGCCTCCCTCGCGCTCGCCTCGAGGCTCGGCGCGTTGGTCGCGGTTCGTCAGCCGCGGTCGCCGCCGTCGCGGACTCGCGTCTTCGAGCCCCCCGCGGAGGCGCGCGGCGACACGACGCTCACGGGGGTTGCGCGGCGCGCATCGGCGGAGATCGCGAGCGGACTGGCCGGGGAGCCGTGCCTGCTCTTCGGGCTGCGCGGAACCGCGGGCGACGCCGACGTGGCCGATGCCGACGGCGGCGACTTCGACCTCGAGCTCCCCTCGGGGGAGCGGGTGATGGTCTCGCTCGAGCACGCACTGCTGGAGGCCGGGCGGGGCGTACCGGAGTCCGAGCCCGCGCCAGAAATCGGCGGCGCCCTCGGCGAGCTGCTCGAGCAGCGCGCGATCTCCGCCGCGGAGGGCCGAGCGATCCTGGAGGAGCTCCTGGTCTGCGACGGCGACGAGGTGACGGTCACGGGCAGCATCCTCGGGGGGCGGGTGACCTCGCTCGGCTACCGGGGCGCGAGCGGCGCGCGCGTCCTCGCCGGCGACGCCGAACGCCCGGTGCGCGTCACACCTCGAGCAGAAAGTCCGCGATCGGCGTGAAGATGCGCTCCTGCGCGCCGTTGCAGAGAAAGAGATCGGCGTGCGCGATGGGCTGCTCGGGGTCGCCCACCAGCAGCAGGCGCTTCTTCTTTGACCCGATGGCGTCGTAGGTGTGGCGCGAGGTGACGGGCAGCACGATGCCGTCGTCATTGGCGACGACGCAGAAGAACGGTTTGTCGATCGACGGCAGCATCTGCGAGACGTTCACGCCGCGCACCACGAGGTCGCGCCGCTTGATCCACTGCGCGATCTCGCGGTTGATGACCGGGTGCGGATCCTCGACGGTCTGGACCATCTTCGCGGCGTGCGTGAGGTCGGTCGACTGGTGGTTCAGGTACACGGAGAGCAGGGACGGCGCGATCTTCGCCACCGCGGGCAGCGCGAAGCGCGCGATCCCGCGCGTGTTGCGGAGGCGCATGAGCCCGACCAGGCGAGGGGACCCGAACGCGAAGCGCACCAGCGGATGCGCGCCCTTCCAGGTCACGAGCCCGGCCATGGAGACGAGCGCGTGGATCTTCGCTTCGGGCACGCACGCGATGTGCGCGAACATGAGCGCGGTGCCGAGGCTGCAGCCGATGACGTCGACGCTCGTGGCGCCCGTCTCGCTGTTCGCGAGCACGTGCGCGAGGGCGGCTCCCAGGTCCTCGATCGCGAGATCGGCGAGCCCGTAGCGGTTGTTGCCGCGCGCGCGGATCGATTTCCCCTGGCCGCGCAGGTCGACGGTCCACGTCTCGAGGCCGCGCGCCGCGAACGTCTCGACCATCGAGGGCCCGCGCGGATGGAACCCGAAGATGTACGAGTTCATCCCGTAGCCGGGGACGATGAGGACCGGGCGCCTCGCCGGCGGCGCAGCGCCCTCGCCTGCCTCCGGCCGCAGGCGCGTCATCGCGAGACGCCAGCCCGCATGGTTGTCGACGAGGTACGGGTCGGCGTGCATCAGGCGAGCAGCGCGAGCTTCAGGTAGCGACCTTCGGGAAAGCTGGGCAGGGTCGGATGGTCGGCGGGCGGCCCGAAGAGATCGACGAGCCGCAGATCGCTGCGGCCGAGCGCGAGATCGTCGAGGGTCCCCAGGAAGTCCTCGGCGGAGACGTGGCTCGAGCACGACGCGGCCGCGAACGTCCCGCCGGGCGCGAGGACGTCGGCGCAGGCGCGATGCAGCGCGCGGTAGGCGGTGATGGCGTTCGGCTTCGAGCGTTCGTTGGGGGCGAAGCTCGGGGGGTCGCTGATCACGACGTCCCAGTGATGGCCCTTCTTCTTCGCCTCGGCGAGCCACGCGAAGGCGTCAGCGGTGACGAACGAGTGCGCGCGCGGGTCGAGCCCCGCGAGCTTGAAGCTGGTCTGCGCCGTGGCGTGCGCCTTCATCGCGACGTCGACGCTCGTGACCGCGCCGCCCGCGAGCGCCGCGCGCTGCGAGAATCCGCCGGTGTACGAGAAGAGGTTGAGGACGCGGAGGCCGAGCGCGGCGGCCTTACGGCGCGCCACCACCTCGCCGATGCGCCGCCGGTTCTCGCGTTGATCGAGGAATGCGCCCGTCTTCTGGCCGTGCATCACGTCGACCGCGAACGGCACGCCGTGCTCGCGCACTTCGAGGGTGGTCTGGGCCTCGCCGAACCGCACCTCGACGCTCTTCTGCTTCTCCTCGCCAGCCGCGCGCTCGGTGTTGCGCTGCGAGCTCCGCTCGAGGAGCGTCGTGATCCCCTGGCGCCGGAGCACGCTCTCGAGATCGCGGAGGAGGACGGGAGAGACGCTGCGCGCGGCCTCGCCGTCGATGCGCAGGACCGCGACGTCGCCGTAGCGATCGATGACGAAGCCCGGGGTCCGATCGCCCTCGCCGTTGAGGAGGCGGTAGGCGGTGGTCGATCCTCCCGCGAAGAGCTCCCTGCGGAGCGCGATCGCACGCTCGAGACGCTCGGTGAAGACCGCCGCCTCGAGCTTCGTATCAGGGCCCACGCCCCAGACCCGCAGCGCGATGGGCGAGCTCGGGTCGAGGACGCCGCAGCCCAGCCTCTCCTCGCGCTCGGAGAGGAGCGTCACGATCCGCGCGTCGCCCCCGATCGGAGTCATCACGGCGGAGCGGAAGATCCACGGGTGGCCGCGCCGAACGGCTTCGACGCCATGACGGTTGAGGACCACGCCGGCCATCCCCCTCTCACCGACGCCATGCCTCGGAGAAGGCTCCCGCGGAGGGGGCGACTGCTGGGGGCGTCGGGAACGTGTATTCACAGGTAGGACGTCGGTGTGTAGCTCGCGGCCCAAGATGGCGCAACCCGCGAGCAAATACGATCGGCGTGTCGTGCGAGCGTTGACGATCTGCCGGCCGAGGCGGACAGTGTTTGGGCCTCGCGCGGCCTTTCGAGCGGTGTCGCGAGAAATCGAGCTACGCGCATGACGTTTGCATTCGTTCACCCCGGTACTCGGCGCTAGGCCACGAGGGTTCATGAGAAAGGGTCGCTCACAGAGGAAGACGCGTGCATCGCTCCCGCCGCTCGGCGCGAGGGCGCACACGTCGGGCGTTGGCGCGGAAGCGTCGCCGTCGAGCCGCGGTCCGCAGGTCGTGATCGGGATCACGGCGCCGCTCTCCGGTGACGTCGAGGAGATCCGCGAGGCGCGCGGGCTCGATACCGCCGCGGCCGTCGCGCGCACCAAGCCGAGCGCGCGCATCGATCGTCTCGAGATGCTCTCGGAGCCGGTGCTCGAGGTGCTGCCGGAGCCGGTCCTCGAGCTCGCCGATCGCGAGCCGCCCGTCGACTCGCTGTCGCCCGCGGTGGTGAGCGAGGTCGTCTCCGATCCCTTCGCGCACGCGCTCAGCGATCGGGGATCGCTCAGCGAGGAGACGCCGATCCCGGTCTCTACCGAGCTGGAGCGTCCGCACGTGGCGGCCATCGTCACGCCCGGCGAGCTGAGCATCCCGCCGATGGGCGACCTGTCTGTCGAGCCGATCGCCGAGCGCTTCTTCTCCGAGGGCGAGCTCGTCGCCTCGGGGGGTGACGAGGAGGACGAGTCGTGGGCCGCCACGCCGGACAACGCGCAGCGCAAGAGCCTCCCCCACGTCATCGAGCGGCGTCAGCGCTTCTCGCGCTACGTCCGGTGGGC
>JAYTBL010001038.1:0-26741 GCA_043736975.1 Polyangiaceae bacterium | reverse complement strand
TCGTGTCCAGAGGGCAGGCTTCAGAGCTTGCCGAGCAGCGATTCGGCGCGGAGCTTCCAGACCACGCCGATGCCCTCGAGGAAGATCTTGCGGCTCATCTTCGAGGCGCCCGCGGTGCGGTCCACGAAGACGATAGGGACCTCCTTCACGCGCATGCCCTTGCGGATCGCGCGGTAGGTCATCTCGATCTGGAACGAGTAGCCGTTCGAGTGAATCGTATCGATGTCGATCGCCTCGAGCGCACGGCGCGTGAACGCCTTGTAACCGCTGGTGAGGTCCTTCACCGAGAGGCCGAGGATGGTGCGCGAGTAGAGCGAGCCGCCCTTCGAGATCACATGCCGACCGATGCCCCAGCCCTCCACGCCGCCGCCCGGGATGTTGCGTGACCCGATGACGACGTCGGCCCCGTCGTCCAGGGCCTTCACGAAGGACGGCAGGTACTTCACGTCGTGCGAGAGGTCTGCGTCCATCTCGAAGAAGCGGTCGTACCCCTCGACGAGGCCTTTCTGGAAGGCCTGGATGTATGCGGTGCCGAGCCCCAGCTTGCCGGCGCGGTGCATGACCCGGACGTGGTCGTCCTTCGCGGCGATGCCGTCGGCCAGATCGCCCGTGCCGTCGGGCGAGTTGTCGTCGACGACCATCAGGTGCGCCTCGGGGTACGCCGAACGCACCGCGTCGACGAAGCGGGGCAGGTTGTCCTTTTCGTTGTAAGTCGGGGTGACGATGAGGGTTCTGGGCATCGCGAGCGGTCGTTCTATACCACCCGAAGCGAACCTGATCCGGTCTAGAATCGACCTGTGGCCCTGAAATCCACACGTCCGCCCGTGCCCCCCGGGAGCGAGGCGGACTTTGCGGCCGAAGGTCGGGCGAGGCGTCAGAGCTCGCGCGACATCGACCTGCGCGCCGTGCAGGCGGAGCACAAGCTCGCCCTCGCCGAGGAGGAGCTCGCCCGCGAGCGGCGGATCGGCGTCGCCCTCCGCGAGGTGGGCCTTGCCCTGGGCACCACGCTCGACCTCGACCAGCTCCTCGAGCTGATACTCCAGAAGATCAACGACGCCGTTGAGGCCGACCGCGCCACGCTCTACCTCCTCGACGAGCGCAAGGGCGAGCTCGTCTCGCGCATCGTCCAGGGAGACGAGGTCCGCGCCATCCGTCTCAAGGTGGGGCAGGGAATCGCCGGGCACGTCGCGCACACCAGCAAGGCGCTGCTCGTCAACGATCCCTACCAGGACGCGCGCTTCAATCCCGAGTGGGACATGACCTCGGGCTACCGCACGCGCTCGATCCTGGCGGTGCCGATGAAGAACCACCTGGGACGCACCATCGGTGTCATCCAGGTGCTCAACAAGAAGTCCGGGCAGTTCAGCGATCACGACGCAGTCACGCTCGCCGCGCTCGCCACGCAGGCCGCGATCTCGATCGACAACTCGCGCCTCTTTCTCTCCGTCACCCAGAAGAACACCGAGCTGCTCGAGATCAAGGAGCAGCTCGAGCACCGCGTGCGCGACCTCAAGCTGCTGTTCGATCTCGAGTCGGCCATGGGCCGCGCTACCTCGCTCGACGAGCTCTTCACGGGTGTCCTGAGCGAGGCGCTCCGCACCAGCGAGGCGCACGCCGGTGCGTTCGCGCTGCGTGATCACAGCACCGAGGTCGCCCACCTCTACGTGATGAAGGCGAGCGACACCAAGCTCGTTCGTACGACCGTCCGCGCCAAGGCCGGCTTCACCGGACTCGCGATGGCCGAGGGCGAGGTGGTCTTCACGAACGACGCGCACGCTCATCCCGCGAACGATCCCGCGCTCGCGGAGATCCTCGGTGAGCGCGTGCGCTCGTGCATCAGCGTGCCGCTCGAGGGCGAAGAGGGCGAGCCGATGGGCGCCATCGCGCTCTACAACAAGCGCCACTCGCCAGGGAAGGGCCACCCCGAGCGCGGCTTCGACGAGGACGACCGCGCGCTGCTCCTTCTCATCGCTGCCAACGCCTCGACCGCGATCCAGCTGCAGATGTCGCGCGAGTCACGGGAGCGGGAGGAGCGCCTCACCACCATCGGGCGGCTGCTCTCGGGCGTGATTCACGACCTGAAGACGCCCCTAACCGTGATCAGCGGCTACGTCCAGCTGATGCAGGCCGCCGACAAGCGTGAGGTCCGCGAGGAGTACGCCGATCTCGCGCTCAAGCAGTTCGATCACATCGGCGCGATGCAGCGCGACGTGCTCGAGTTCGCGCGCGGCGAGAAGACGGTCTTCATCCGCAAGGTCTACCTGGCGAGCTTCTTCGGCGACGTGCGCGAGCAGCTCCAGATGCAGCTCGCGCGCCTCGGCGTCGAGCTGGTGATCGAGCTGGCGGACAAGGGCACGGCGCGCTTCGACGAGGGCAAGATCCTGCGCGTCATCCACAACATCGCGCGCAACGCCGCGGAGGCGATGGCCGACAAGGGCGGCAAGTTGACCATCAAGGTGACGCGCGACAAGGACAAGAGCGGGGAGGAGGTCCTGGTGCTGACCTTCTCGGACAACGGCCCCGGCATCCCGAAGGAGATCGAGCACCGCCTCTTCCAGTCCTTCGTGACCAGCGGCAAGAAGGGCGGCACGGGCCTCGGCCTCGCGATCACCAAGCGGATCGCGGAGGAGCACGGCGGGTCCATCAGCGTGCACTCGTCGAGCCGCGGGGCGACGTTCAAGATGCGTCTGCCGCAGCACCATGAGTAGCGAGACGAGAAAACACGGAACAGGGAACAGCCTGTTCCCTGTTCCCTGTTTCCTGTTTCTCGCAGTGCTCGCGGCAGCGTCCAGCTCGCAGGCCCAGCAGCGCCCTCTCCAGCCGGGCGTCCCCCAGGTCGAGGCGCCAAGCGTCGCCGAGGATTCGCTGCCGCCCTGGGCCGATCTCGGGGACGTGCCTGCGCCCGGCTGGGCTCGCTCCGTCGCGCCGACCAAGTCGGATGCTGCGTTCTACACGGAGCCCGGCAACCTCAACGCGCGCCGCGGGAGCGCGCAGCTCGGCGCGCGGCTGCCGCTCTTCGCCACCAAGCGCGGAGGCGGCTGCCAGGGACGCTGGCTCAACGTCGGGCCCTTCGCGTGGATCTGCTCGGACGTCGCCGAGTACTCCGCTGACGATCCCTTCGCCCCCACGCTCGGCTCGCGCCCCTGGACGCTCCCCACCGGCGACGGCATCCGCCCGCCGCGCCCCGGCGCGCGCTCCGTCCCGCCGCTCGAGCCGACCTCGCCCAGCGACAATGGCCTGCCCTACCGCTACTACTTCGCGGGCCAGGGCGGCGCGTTCGGGTTCGCGAACCTCGGCAACGCCCTCGACGACTCGCCCGACCAGGAGCTCGAGCAAGGCTTCGCGGTCGCCATCGTCGAGGAGAAGACCGCGCACGGCGAGTCGTGGGGCCGCACCAAGAAGGGCCGCTGGATCGCGATGCGCGAGCTCGTCCCGGCAAGGCCGTTCCTCTTCCACGGTGAGCTCGTCACCGACGGCAAGCTCGACGTCGCGTGGGTCACCGTCGAGAAGGCCAGCGTCTTCGGCTCGGAGAAGGGCGGCGTCGCGAGCGGCACGCGTACGCGCTTCGAGAAGGTGCGCGTCCGCGAGGAGAAGGGCACCGGCGCGAACGTCATGCTCCGCATCGACGATGGCAGCTGGATGCGCGCCCGCGATCTCTCTCGCGCGCGCCTCGATGCCCCACCGCCCGAGGCCGGCGGCGCAGCCACGCTCGAGCGCTGGATCGACGTCGACCTCGTGCAGCAGACGCTCGTCGCCTACGAAGGAACGCGGCCGGTCTTTGCCACCATCGTCTCCACCGGCAAGGGCCCGGCGCGCAGCGACCACGCGACGCCGCCTGGCGCCCATCGCATCTGGGTGAAGATCTTCACCACCAAGATGGACAACCTCGAGAAGGAGGACGTCGAGAAGCACTACGCGCTGGAGGACGTGCCGTGGGTGCAGTTCTTCGACAAGGCCGTGGCGCTTCACGGCGCGTTCTGGCACCACGACTTCGGACACGTCCATAGCCATGGCTGCGTGAACCTCGCGCCCCTCGACGCGCGCTGGCTCTTCGCGTTCACCGGTCCGCACCTCCCGATCGGCTGGACCGCCGTTTACCCGACGAAGACCGAGCCCGGGACGGTGGTGCGCGTGCGCTGATGGTCTACTCCATCCCACGAATCGACTGCGGTTCATGAGCGCGGGGCAATCCGCTACACAGATCTCCGGCCGCGTCAGGCGGTGGGGCGAAAGTGCACGTTGACCCTCTCCTGCGCTGGATGGCACGTTTCACGATCGTTTGGTGTTGTCCTCTTCAGCCTCTGTCTGGCCGGTGGTGGTCGCCGACCTCGCGGACCCTGCGTCGCGTGACTTCCTCGCCGGCCTCGCGCTCGCGGGAGGGAAGGCCTGTCTGCCGTTGCTCACCGCCCCGGTGTCGTCGTCGACGCACGTGCTCGAGGTCTACACGCCCGACCGCCCCGATCCCCTCGTGCTCTTCGCAGAGCCGCTCGGCGGTCCGACCCCCGTGGGCTTCCCCGTCAAGCTCCGGCCATACGACGCGCGTGAAGGCGCCGCGGGCGGCTCCGGCGAGATGCGCTCGCGCGTCCCCACGAGCGTGACGCTCACCGAGCGACACACCGCGGATCTCGGACGCCACGGCCAGGCGGCGCAGGTCGAGCCCGAGGCGCTGGTGGGCCGCGCCATCGCGGGCGGCAAGCTGCGCATCCAGGGCGTGATCGGCTCGGGCGGGGTCGGCGCGGTCTATCGCGCGACGCATCGCGATCTCCAGATACCGGTCGCGGTGAAGGTCCTCCACCATCGCTTCCAGCAGGATCTCGAGTTCTGCAATCGCTTCCACTCCGAGGCCCTCGCCGCGAGCGGGCTCGATCATCCGAACCTGGTGCGCGTCCTCGACTTCGGTCAGGAGTCCGACGGCCTCCTCTACCTGGCGATGGAGCACCTCGACGGCGTGCCGCTGGGCGAGCTCCTGCGTGCTGGGCTGCCGATCTCGCCGAAGCGCATCGTGAGCATCATGATGCAGGTCTGCGCCGGTCTCGCGCACGCGCACACGCGCGGCATCGTCCATCGCGACGTGAAGCCCGACAACGTGATGCTCGTGCAGAACGACGACGACGACGGTCGCCCGAACGAGATCGTGAAGGTCTGCGACTTCGGCATCGCGCTCGCGCAGTCCGACGGCGCGTCGACGGCGGTGGTCGGCACCCCCGACTACATGTCCCCCGAGCAGTGCCGCGGCGAGCCGCTCGACGGTCGGAGCGACGTGTACTCGTGCGGCATCATGCTCTACGAGCTCGTCACGGGACAGATGCCGTTCGACGCGCAGGACGCGCTCGGGCTGCTCAATCGTCACATGTTCGTGGAGCCGGATCCGCCGAGCTCGCGCGCGCGAGATCTCGATCCGCGGCTCGATGCGCTGATCATGAAGGCGCTCGCGAAGGATCCGAACGCGCGCCAGACCTCGATGCGTGAGCTCCGTCACGAGCTGCGCGCGCTCCTGCAAGATGCCGGCGAGTCCGTACCGCCGACGTCCTCGCTGGCACCTGCGCCCCGCTCGCAGGTGCTGCCGGCGGTCGGGGGATTCCGCCCCGAGGCGGACACCAGCCCCGAGTGGCTGGAGCGCGGCGGCGGCAGCTATCGTCACGACTCGGGCGGCGAGGCCACCGCCGTCGACGTCGGCGCGACGCTGCTCGCGGGCGAGCTCGCCCAGCGCCCCGCGCCCTGGCTCTCGGCGTTCGCCGAGGCAGCGCGCGACGACCAGCTCACGATCCTCGCGCATCGCCTGGCAGCCGCCATCCCGGTGCTGGCGGGTGAGGGAAACGTGAAGGCGCTGTTCGCGGTGCGCTGCACGCTCGACGAGCTCGCCGCCGACGATCGCCAGCCCGCGTGGCGCAGCGAGAAGGCGAGCGCGCTCCTCCATCTCCTCGCCGAGCCGCGCCTCCTCGCGGCGCTCGCCGAGGCCGTGCTCTCCTCCGATCACCCGCCGCGCGAGACCACCGAGCTGCTCATGCGCGAGGGAACGCCGGCCTCGTATGCGCTCTACTCGGCGCGCCTCAAGCTGCACGAGGTCGAGGGGGCTCGGCGCCGCTTCGTGCTGCTCGTCCGCGAGCTCGGAGCAGCTGCGCTGCCGATGATCCGCGCCGGCCTCTCGCGGCTCGAGGGAAGCCGCACCCGACCGGTCGCCGCCACCCTCGCCTACGATCTCCTGCGCGCGAGCCCCCGGCAGCGCGATGACGAGGCCGGCGAGGTCACCGCCCTCTACCTCGAGGGCTCACCGGCGCAGCTGGTACGGGTCGCGGTCGAGGCGCTCGCGGCGTTCTGGGAGCAGCGCGCCACGCCGCTGCTGGTCGGGCTGCTCGGCTCCGAGGACGACGGTGTGCGCATCGCGTGCATCGATGGCCTCCGCCAGCTCCGCGCGGTCGACGAGTACGCCGTCACGCGCATCCTCTTCGCGGCGCGCACCTCGACCTCGAACGACGTGCGGATCGCGGCGCGCTCGGCGCTCCTCGAGACCACCGGCAACGGGCGGGTGGTCGCCACGCGGGCCCTCGAGCAGCTCGAGAGCGACGAGCGACCCGTATCGCGGTAGGCTGCGCGCGTGATCTCCGTCGTCTCGGCCGTGCGCGATCTGGGCCGCCTGCGCGAGATCACGAGCGTGCTCGTGCGCCACGGCTTCGGCGAGGTGGTGGCGCGCGCGGGCTTCGGGCGCAAGCCGCGCAAGGAAACAGCCAGCGAGCCGCCGCCGTCCAAGGGGCCCGCCGACGAGGCGCCGGAGATCAGCACCGACGAGCTCGCCAAGGGCGAAGAGGAGAAGACCCGAACCACCACCGCGGTCCGCGTCCGGCTGGTGCTCCAGGACCTCGGCCCGTCGTTCATCAAGCTCGGTCAGATCGCGTCGACGCGACCGGATCTCCTCCCGCCCGATGTGATCACCGAGCTCAAGAAGCTCCAGGAGAACGTCCCGCCCGTCTCCTTCGAGGACGTGAAGAAGGTGATCGAGGTCAGCCTCGGGCTGCCGCTCGAGAAGGCGTTTGTCTCCTTCGACGAGACCCCGCTCGCCGCGGCGTCGATCGGTCAGGTCCATCGCGCCGTGCTCGCCACGCCCGAGGGCGAGGTGCAGGTGGTGGTGAAGGTGCAGCGACCCAACGTGGGCGACACCGTGCAGCGCGATCTCGAGCTGCTCCACATCATGGCCGCCACGCTCGAGCGCGCCCTGCCCGAGACCCGCGTGTACTCGCCGGTCGGCCTCGTCCAGCAGTTCGATCGCTCGATCACCGCGGAGCTGAACTTCACGATCGAGGGCGAGAACGGCGAGCGCTTCGCCAAGAACTTCGAGGGCACGCCGCAGGGCGAGCTGGCGACGTTCCCGAAGATCTACAAGCAGGCCTCGAGCAAGCACGTGCTCGCGCTCGAGTTCTTCGACGGCCTCAAGGTCGACAAGGCGGTCGCGGCCGGCGTGGACGGCAAGCGAGTCGCGAAGAACGCGGTGGGCGTCGTCATCAAGATGATCTTCGAGGACGGCTTCTTCCACGCCGATCCCCACCCCGGCAACATCATCATCCTGCCGCGGCCCGACTGGGGGCAGCCGGTCATAGGGCTCATCGATCTAGGTATGGTGGGACGGCTCAGCCCGGAGCTGCGCGATCGCACGGTCGATCTCATGGTGGCTGCGGTCCGCAAGGACGCTTACGGCGTCGCCGACGCGCTCTACCAGATCGGCCGACCGACCAAGAAGGTCGACATGCGCGAGTACCGCACCGAGGTGGCGCTGCTCGCGGAGAAATATCTCGGGCGCCCGCTCAAGGAGATCGACCTCTCCTCGATGCTCCGCGATCTCGCAGGCGGCGCGATGAAGTACGGCGTCGAGATCCCGACCGACTTCATGCTGGTCGGCAAGGCGCTCATGACGCTCGAGGGCATCGGCAAGCAGCTCGATCCCGATCTCGACGTGTTCGGCGAGGCGCAGCCCTTCTTCCTCGACATCCTCAAGAAGCGCTATTCGCCGCAGCGCCTCGGCAACGAGCTGATCCGGGGCGTCGAGCAGCTCTCGCGCGCCGGCTACGACGTGCCGATCCAGGCGCGCGAGATCCTCGAGGACCTGCGGCTGGGACGGCTCGTGGTGAAGACCGCGGACCCCGGGCTGCCGGGCGCTTCCGACCGCCTCGGGCGCCGCCTCTTCTCGGGGCTGGTCGTCGCCTCGACGACGCTCTCGGGCGCGCTCGTGCTGCCGCACCAGCGGGTCGTGAGCGTCGCGCTCTTCCTGGTGGCGGGGCTCATCCTCGTCTTGCACGTCATTCGCGATCGGCGCCGCGCACGTCAGCTCACCCCGTAGCGAAGGCGGCAAGGAGCTCAACCAGGACGCATACGACCGCGCGCGTTCCTGGCCTCGCGCTACGCGCAGCAGCGAAACCCGATCTGGTAGAATGAGAAGTCCTCGCCGTGGACGGTCGTCATCGGCCGACAGCGGTCGCGAACGGGGCCCCAGTAGCCGCCCTTGAGCCCGCTCCGGAACGGCACGCCGGCCTCGTTGACGACCCACTCGTCGACGTTGCCGGTCATGTCGAAGACGCCGTACGCGCTCTTGCACTGGGCCCGCGCGCCGCTGGCCTCGCCTTGCCACAAGCGGGCGACCTCGGCGTCGCGGGTCTTGGCGTTGCCGAGAGCGCGCTCGTTAACTGCGGGGTGCGGCTTGTCGATGTTGCAGGCCTCCTTGTTTCGCTCGAGGCCGTACGGGTAGGGGAGGCGCTCCTGGCCCTCGCAGGCGAGCGTCCACTCGGAGCCGCCGCAGAGCCGCTTGCCGCGGGCCTGACACGTCGCCTGCGCCTCGACCCACGTCTTCATCACGACGGGCGTCGAGCCCTCTTCGTTCGGGTGCTCGAAGCGATCGATGCAGAACTTCTTGTGTACCGTCTTGGTCTGGCACGCGCCGCTCGGCGCGAACTCGGCGCAGCGCCGGGGGAACGACCGGTCCCCGGTGACGTAGCGCTTGCACGTCTGCTCGAGCGTCGGGCAGTAGTCGCCCTCCACCTGCACCATGCCGTCGGGGCACGCGCTCGGCGGGGGCGCCGCGACGGAGGCCGCCGGCGCAGCCACGCTCGCGGCGCTGAGCGATGGATGCGCTGGCGTGGACGGGAGATCGGCGAGCGCGCGGCTCTCGCAGGCCGGCGCGGCGACGAGAAGCAGGATTCCGCCCGCGAGCACCAACGATCCGATCCGCGCCGCCTTCATCGGCGGCAGTCAGTGCATGGTTCAGGCCGGACGCGGCTTCAATGATCTCGATGGATTACCGGGCGCGTCGACCGGCAACGCGTTGCCCGTTCCGGTAATCCGCTTCCGCGCCTGCGCGTGGAGCGCCCGGGCCTTCACCAGACCCTCGTCAGGGACCCCGAGCCGCGCGCGGAGCTCGCCGACGGTCAGCGCGAGGAGCGCCTCGTAGGCCGCCTCGGTGTCGGCGCCCGCGAAGAGAGAGCTCGCGGTCCCCGCCGAGGCCCGCCACGCCGCCAGCGCGCGCCGCGGCGCCATCAGCACGCCGCCGAGCGAGCCCGTGATGACGATGCTGCCGACGTAGAGGCCCAGCGGCCGCAGCCCACGCCGTGCCTCCCAGATCGAGATCTCGCCCTCGCCCCGCATGTCTGTGCCGTAGCCGGTCGCGACGTGATGAAGATCATGCAGCATGATGGCCCACGCATGGCGCTGCGTGTTCGGCACCTTGATCGGGATCCCGAAGGCCGTCGCCTCGGTCCACTTGGCGGCGTACGAGGCAACGGTGAAGCCGTTCTCCTCGAGGTACGCGTCACGAGCACGGCGGACGGTCCACGACGACGGACAGGGTCGATCGAGCATCACGGCACCTCGTTGCCGAGAGCGTAGGGTCGAGCTTCGAAAAGAGAAACGCCCGCGCTGCCGGAGCAACGCGGGCGTCTCTCGGGACGTCGCGGTCTCAGTTCGCCGTCGCGAAGCTCGAGAGGAAGTACGCGATGACGAAGCTGAGGAGCACGAGCGACTCGATCAGCGCGAGGCCGAGGATCATCGGGGTCTGGATGCGGGCGGCGGCGCCCGGGTTGCGCGAGATGCCTTCGAGGGCAGCGGCAGCGGCCTTGCCCTGGCCCATGGCGCCACCGAGCACGCCGAGACCGACCGCGAAGCCGGCGCCGACGGCGGCCCACATCTTCACGTCGTACTTGCTTGCGCCCATCTTCTCGTTCGCCACCTGCGCGAACGCAGCGAGCGGGACGAGGAACGCGGCGACGAAGGCCAGGGCCGCGGGGGCCAACTTGCGAGTGCTCATCGTGACTGACTCCTTGGAGAAACTTTTGGCTGAAGAAGCGGGGTGGTTTTCGAGATTCTGAAGATTCAGGCGTGCGCCTTGTGATCGGCTTCGTCGTCGTGAGCGTGCTCGCCGCCGCCATGGTCGTCATGACCCTCGGTGGCGAGCGAGATGTAGATCGAGGTCAGAAGGCAGAACACCAGGACCTGAACCACGGCGACCAATGTGCCGAGGATCATGATCGGGATCGGCAGGAACACCGCGAAGATGCCGAGCATGATCGAGAGGAGAAGGTGGTCGACCGCGATGTTGAGCATCAGACGGATGCTCAGCGTGATGGGGCGGATGATGAAGGTCGACAGGAACTCGATCGAGAAGATGAGGATGTTGATCGGGATGAGCGGCCAGCCCATCCACGGACCGGCGAGGTGGGCGATCGAGGCGAACCCCTGCTCCTTGAGGCCGTAATAGGTGAAGGCGCCGAGGGTCACCAGCGAGCAGCCCGCGGTGATGTTCCAGCTGGCGGTGGGCGGGAGGAACCCGGGGATCATGCCGAGCACGTTCGAGAAGAGGATGAAGCAGGCGGACGTGCCCACGACGGGGAAGAACTTCTTGGCCCGGGTGGGGCCCATCATGTCCTTCATCATTCCGTAGAAGTAGCCGATGAAGATCTCGAAGAACGTGCGGAGCGTGAGCTTGTCGTCGGGAATGACCGACTTCTCGTAGTCGGTGAGCTTCGACTTCACCGTGAACGCGAGGGCAATCAGGATGAGAACGACGAGCGCGCTGGCGAAGAGCGGCTCTGCGCCATGCGCGTCCACCGGCTTGTGGCCGAGGAATGTGTTGCCGAAATTGTGCATGTTCTCGCCGAGGGCGGGGAACATGGCAATCAGGTAGCTGAGGAACGAGGTGTGCTCCGGCATCGTCGCGGGACGCTCCATAACACGATCGCCAGGAGAAAGTCCCCTCGCGAGTTCGCGCAGGTTTTGCGCTCTTATTCCGTGCGGGGGCGGGAGCGCCGCCCGCGCGGGCGCGGGGCGAGGCTCGTGAGGACCCCGCTGACCGCGATCGCCACGGGGAGGACCCCATATCCGACGCCCAGGGGAATAGGGTCGACCAGATGCCGAGTCAAAAGCACGTAGATTCCCCCAAAAAGCAGGCCCATCTTGAGGAGGGCGAAGAGCCCCCAGGCGGCGCCCCCGCGCTTGCCCTCGGCCGGGTGGTCGACCTCCGCGGGCCCCACGTCGGCGTCGGGAGGCAGGGCAGGCTCCTCGGCTCCTGCGGCGTCCCGGGCCTCGGGGCCGTTGGCCGCCTTGGCGGCCTCCTCGGCTGCGGCATCGTCGACGGCGGGCTGGAGCATCGCGCGGATGATGGCCGTGAGGGAGGCGAGGTTCCCCACCGCGATGACGGCGCCGGCCGCGACCGACAGCGCGACGCGGCCGTCGAAGAGGGCCAGCCCGGCGAGCGCGAGCAGCGCCCCGAGCACGGCGGCGGCGATGGTGGCGACCTTCGCAGCGTCGGGTCCCGCGGGAGGCTCAGTTGCTCTGGTCGTCGCCATCGCTCTCCACTTTCTTCGAGGCGTTGGGCTTCTTCGCCCAAGGGTCTTCGCCGCGCTCGAGCGCCTCTTCGTTCTCGATGTCGCGCTGCATGCGCTTCGATGCCTTGTAGAGCGCACGGAATCCGGCGTAGCAGCCGAGCAGGAACCCGACGAACGCGATCCAGTGCGTGTCGAACTTGCGGTCCATGAAGCGGCCGCCGTAGTAGCCGACCGCGATCGAGCCGAGCAGCTCGAACCCGAGCGACCCGTAGCGCCCGAAGGCCTTCATTCCCTTGCCGGAGCCGAGCAACATGGCGATCGCGCGGGTTCTCGCACCGGGCGGCCGGCCCGTCAAATCGGCGGGTCGAGGGTGGCCGCGGCCGGCTCGCCAGCTGGTCGAAGCGCGCGTGTGCCCGCCGCAGTTCACGCCGGTCGGCCCGTCAAGTCGGCGGGCTCCGCGCTATGCTTGGGGCCTAACCCCGAAGGGGACTTCATGCGCTTTACACTCATCGGTCGCGGTCTCCTCTGCTCGTGCGCTTTGGCGTCGACAGCGTTCGGTCAGGCGCCGCCTCCCCAGCTGCCGCCCCCGCAGCAGCAGCCGCAGTACTACCCTCCGCAGCAGCAGCCACCGCCTGGATATTACCCTCCGCAGCAGCCGTACCAGCCGCCGCCTCCCGGGTACTACCCGCAGCAGCAACCGCCTCCCGGGTACTATCCGCCGCCCCAGCAACAGACGCAGTATTACCCGCCGCCGCAGCCCCCGACGCGCGCCGCGCCGCCGCCGGTCCAGTACGAGCCGCCCGAGCCGCCCACGCACGCGCCGAAGTTCTCGCTCTGGGTCGGGCCGCGCCTCGCCTACCAGGGCTTCGGCTTCAGCTTCTACCGCAACGACGACAACCAGCGCACCTCGGAGACCACCGGCAACCTGATCGGCAACGGCGTGAGCACGCAGATCGACGTCGGCGCGCGCATCTCGCACCGGTACATCCCCTACATCTTCTACAACCACGGGTTCATGCGCGCGGGGCACCGCTTCGACGGCGCCAACGATGCCTCGTCGTCCACCGACTTCTACGGGGTGGGCTTCCGTTTCCTGAGCGGGGACGTCGACTCGGTCGCGTTCCTCAGCGACATCTCGATCGGCCGGCGCGTCATCACGCTGAAGAACGGCAGCGAGAAGTACGAGATGAGCGGCTTCGAGTTCTTCAACCTCGCGCTGGGCGCCGAGATCCGGATCATGACGCTCCTCACCATCGAGCCGACCGTCAGCATCTCGGGCGGCTCGCTCAACGACACGAAGGGCAGCGTCACGTTCGCGGACGGCATCCGCCAGCCGCGCTACCAGAACGGCGCGGTCATCGACGAATCCCGGCCCTACATCCTGCTGGGCGCCGGCGTGGGCGGCCACTTCGACGTCTTCGGGAAGTAGCGCGCCTGCGCAGGTATCAGCCGCAGACCTTGCGGGTGATCGCGTCGCGTTCGGCGAGCGTCTTCTCGAGTACCAGGCGGAGCTTGTCGAACGCGCGGGCGCGATGGGAGATCCGGTTCTTCTCCTCCTCGCTGAGCTCCGCCATCGTCTTGTCGGTGCCGTCGACGAGGAAGAGCGGGTCGTAGCCGAAGCCGCCCGAGCCCCGCGGGGTGCGCGTGATCTTGCCCTCGCAGGTGCCCTCGACCAGGAAGGGCTCGCCGTCCTTCACGAAGGGGTCGACGAGCGCGAGCACGCAGCGAAAGCGCGCCTTGTACGACTCGCTGGTGCGTGAGCCGTGCGGGTCGGACTCGAGCGTGTCGAGCGCCGCGAGGAGCGCCGCGTTGTTCTCGGCGTCGGTGGCGCGCTCGCCCGCGAAGCGCGCCGAGCGTACGCCGGGGGCGCCGCCCAGCGCGTCGACCTCGAGGCCCGAGTCGTCGGCGACGGTGAGCATCATCGTGATGCCAGCGACCGCCACTGCCTTCTTCTTGGCGTTCGCGTCGAAGGTCTCGCCGTCCTCGATCACGGTGATCTCGCGCTTCGCCACGTCCTGAGGTGAGAGAACCTGCACGCCCAGCGGCGCGAGGAGCGCGCGCAGCTCGTCGAGCTTGCCGCGGTTCTGGGTGGCGACGACGAGCGCGTGGGTCATGCCTTGCTCCCGGCAGGGATCAGGAGCTTCGCCAGCTCGACGCCGGCGCCCGCCAGCGCCTTCTCCTGCAGGTGGGTGAGCTGTTCGATGCCGACCAGCGCGAGATCCATCATGCGCAGGACGTCCTTGCGCGGGATGGGCGCGCCCTCGGCGGTGCCCTGGATCTCGACGATCTGTCCGGAGCGCGTGGCTACCAGGTTGAGGTCGACCTCGGCGCGCGAGTCCTCGAGGTAGACGAGATCGAGCGCGAGGTCGTCGTCGAGGTAGCCGACGCTGGTGGCCGCGACCGGCTCGCGAACACATGGGCCCGAGACCTTGCCGGCCTTGGTGATCTTGTCGAGCGCGAGGCAGAGCGCGACGAAGCCGGCGGTGATCGAGGCGGTGCGCGTGCCGCCGTCGGCCTCGAGCACGTCGCAGTCGATGCTGATCTGGCGCTCGCCGAGCTTCTTCATGTCCACCGCGGAGCGCAGCGCGCGGCCGATGAGCCGCTGGATCTCCTGGGTGCGCCCGCTCGGGGCCTTGCCGCGGCCGTCCCGGCTCTCGCGGGCCTTGGGGTTGGAGCGCGGATGCATCTGGTACTCGGCGGTGACCCAGCCCTTGCCCTTGCCCTCCATCCACGGCGGGATCTTCTCGTCCACCGAGGCGGTGGCGAGCACGACGGTCGAGCCGGCGCGGTAGAGGACGGAGCCTTCGGACATCCGGTGGAAGCCGACCGTCATCTCGACGGGGCGGAGCGCGTCGAAGGCGCGGCCATCAGGGCGAACGTTCATGGCGCGCACTCTATCAGGCCTTGACGGAGACCGCCCCGGGCGTCACGTTCAGGAGCGTCTCATGGGCTGAGGAGCCGGCGCGCGATGACGCGCAGGCTCTCGTTGCCGAACGGCTTCTCGAGTCGTTCGTTGGGGACGCTGGCGAGGAACTCACGCAGCTCCTCGCTGGGGGCTCCGCCCGTCACGAAGACGAAGCGGGCGGCGAGTGCGCGATCGCTCTCGAGGACGCGGCGGTAGAGATCCATACCGCTCATGATCGGCATCACCAGATCGCAGACGATGACGTCGAAGGCGCGGCCTTCTTCGGTGAGCATCCGCAGGGCGTCGACGGGGCTCTCCACCAGGACCACGTCATGCTCGCCCTTCAGCGCGCGGCTGATGGTGCGCAGGACGACCGGCTCGTCGTCGATGACGAGCACAGAGCCGCGCCGTCCGCCCGCGCCGGCGGGATCGGCCAGTTTGCGCGCCGACGTGACGGGCGCGGTGGCGAGGGTGACGCGGAACGTCGTGCCCTTGCCGACCGCGGTCGTGCAGGAGATCTCTCCGCCCAGCGAGATGATGATGGCATGGGCGGTGGCGAGCCCCAGCCCCGAGCCCTGGCCGACTTGACGCGTTGTGAAGAAAGGGTCGTAGATGCGCGGTAGCACCTCGGGGGCGATGCCCGGCCCGTTGTCCTCGACCTCGATCGCGAGGCGACCATCGGGCATCGAGGTCGTCCGCACCATCACCTGGTTGCGCGCCGGATCGCGCTGCTCGAACGCCTGCGCGGCGTTGACGAGCAGGCTCAGGATGACCTGGGAGAGGCGGGGCTCGTCGGCCAGCACCATCGCCGTGGTCGCGTAGCGGGTGGAGATCTTTGCCGTGCTCCGCAGCTCGTGGACCGCCATGTCGATCGCGACGTCGATCGCGGAGCGCACGTCGATGGGGGCCAGCGGGGCGTCTTCGCGCGCGAAGGCCTTCAGGCCGCGCACGATCTTCTGGATGCGCCCCGCGCCCTCCTTCGCCTCGACGAGCACCCCGATGACCTCGAGCATGCGGGGCGTCGGCGTCGCGCCGGCGAGATCGTTCAGCTCGTCGACCGCGAACTCCAGGTTGGCGGTCACGTAGGTGAGCGGATTGTTGATCTCGTGCCCCACACCTGCGGCGAGCGTGCCGGTGGTGAGGAGCCGGTCACGTCGCGCGCTGCGCTCGCGCTGCACGTTGCGCGCGGTGACGTCCTGGAATACGGCGACGATGGCCTCCGTCTTGCCGGTGCTGGGGTCGACCTCGCAGCGGCCACGACACTCGACCTGACGGATCGAGCCATCGGGACGCACGACACGGAGCTCGAACGCGAATGGCTCCGCGCGTTCGACGGCTCGCCCCACGAGCTCGCTGACGCGGGCCCGGTCGTCAGGGTGATAGGCCGCCACGCCGTTGGTCAGCGTGGGCACGAAGGTCGCGGGGTCGAGGCCGTGGATGCGATAGACCTCGGGTGACCAGTAGAGGTTCTCGTTGCCCACCTCGATGCGCCAGTGGCCGACCTCGGCGACCTCCTCGGCGAGCGAGAGCAGCGCGTTCTGGCGCTCGCTCCCCAGGAGCGCCGCCTTGAGCGCGGTGACGTCGGCCGCGGTGGCGACGAACCCCACCACCTGACCGTCGCGGAGGTCAGGGGTATACGTGACGTCGACGTGGCGGTTCACGCCGTCCCTCGTGGTCACCGTGCGCTCGAAGCGCTGGGGCTCGCCGCGGAGCGCAGCGTTCATCAGGGGCCCGTTCAGGGCGAAGAGGACCTCGCCCTGGGCGTCGCGTGCGTGCTGTCCCTGCGCAATCTCTCCAAACCAGTCCCCCGCCACGCGGTTCGCGAAGCGCATGCAGAGTCCGGCATCCCAGTAGACGATCGACGCCGACACCGAGTCGATGAGGAACGCGAGATCGGTCCGCGCCTCCTTCGCGGCGAGCTCGGCGGCGAAGAGGGCGTCGTCGATCTTGCGCGCCTCGAGCAGGCGCACGACCGCGGTCGCGAGCTCGCGGAGGATGGTCTGCTGGTGCGCCGTCAGCGTGCGCGGCTCGCGATCGATGACGCACAGCGTGCCCAGCGCAAACCCTGCGTGATCGACGAGCGGGCAGCCCATGTAGAAGCGAACGTGCGGGTCGTCGGTGACCAGCGGATTGTCAGCGAAGCGCGGGTCTCGCGCAGCGTCCTCGACGATGAGCAGCTCGCGAGAGTCGAGGGCGTGCGCGCAGAAGGCCGCTTCGCGCGGCGTCTCCCGCACGTCGGGCAGCCCGTGCTCCGCCAGGAACCACTGGCGGCGCTCGTCGACGAGGCTCACCAGCGCGATCGGGGTCCCGCACACGCTCGACGCCACGCGCACGACCGCGTCGATCGCCTCGTCCCTTGCGCTATCCAGGATGCCGTAGGCGCGAAGCGCCGCGAGGCGCTCCGGCTCGTTCGCAGGCAGTGGGGCCGATCGCATTGCGCGCAATATGCTCGCCCTTCTCGCCTGCGCTGTCGACCCCGCCGGTCAGACCCGCGCGCGGAAGAGCCAGACCGCAAGCAGGTATGCCGCTGCGAGCACCGCGAGATCGACGACGTCGAACGTTCCAGAGGTCCACCCGAGGCCCTGCGCGACCTCGTGCGCGAGCGCGAGCATGAACCCGAGCCCGAACATGCGCGGCGAGCTTCCGCCGAACACCAGCCCGACCGCGAAAGCGTAGGCAGCGTCCGACGCGGATCCGCGCAGCCACGGCGGCAGGGGGACGTGCGCGTACACGACCTGACGCGTGGCACGCACCGCGGCCGCGAAGAAGCCCAGGCCTGCGCGCTCGAGCCATGCGACCGCCGCTGGGTCGGCCGGGCGCGCGAGGTACAAGAGGCTTCCCACCAGGAGTACCGTCGCTGCGAGCGCGTACCGCGTGCGCTCGCGCAGCGCGCGCGGTTCGACGCTCATGCCCCCCCGGATCGACGGGCGCCGATCCGCGATTGTTCCTTCTTTGCCGCGGTGCGGTAGACCGACTGCGGTCCGGAGAGGCGCTGCGGGGCGATGGGCAGCAGGATGCGGAACGACGTGCCGCCGCCTTCGCGGGCCTCGCAGGCGATCGTGCCGCCGTGGGCCTCCACGATCTGGCGCGTGATCGCGAGGCCGAGGCCCGTGCCTTCGCCCTTGGTGGAGAAGAAAGGGTCGAAGATGCGCGAGCGGACGTCTTCGGGGATGCCGGCGCCGCGGTCGTCGACGCCCACCACCACGCTCATGCCGTCGGCGCGTACCGAGACGTCGATGTGCCCGCCGTCGGCCATGGCCTCGCGCGCGTTGCGCATCATGTTGAGGATCGCCTGGCGGATCTGGCCCTCGTCGAAGAGCGCGGGCGGGACCTCGTCGGCCACGTCGAGGCGGAGCTCGAGGCCGGCGCGCACCATCTCCGGCTTCGCGAAGTTCACGATGTCGCGCACGGTGCTCGCGAGGTCGTCGGCCTCCATGCGCGGCTGCGGGAGCCGGGCGACGCGCAGGTACTCCTCGGAGAGGAGCTCGAGGCGCTGCACCTCGCGCGTGATGGCGCCGAGGAGGTTCTTGGCCTCGCCGCTGACCTGGCCCTCGGCGAGCTCCTCCTCGAGCAGCTCGATGTTCAGGCCGATCGAGGAGAGCGGGTTGCGGATCTCGTGCGTGACGTGCGCCGCCATCTTGCCGATGGCGGCGAGCCGCTCGTTGGCGACGGCGCGGCTCTGCGCGCGGCCGACCGCGCCGACCATGCGCTCGAAGGCACTGGCGAGCTGGCCGATCTCGTCGTCGGTCTCGGTGATGGGCTGGGGCGTGAGATCGCCGCGGGCCACTGCGCGGGCGCGCTCGGTCACGTGCTCGAGCGGGCGCAGGAGGCGGCGGGTGTGGATCGAGACCGCGACCCCGACCGCGAGGGTGAGCGCCGCGAGCAGCACGAGCTGGAGGATGGCGCGGCGCTCGCGGGCGCGCGCCTCCTCGGAGAGCTTGGTCATTCCCGCCTCGACGTGATCGCCGAGGGTCTTGAGGCGCTTCACGCCGTCGTGCTCGGTCGTCCCCAGTTCGACCAGCTCGCGGTTCACGGCGTCGCGATCGCCGGTGTCGAAGGCCGCGAAGAGGCGATCGATGGCGGGCCGGTCGCCGCTGAAGCCGGCCTGCGCCGAGTCGAGCTCGCCGGTGAGCGCGAGGGCACCCTGGCGCGTCTCCTCGCTGCCGATCTCGCGCAGGTGCTGCATCGCGGCGCGCGTCTCGTCGAGGCGAGCTCGCCGGACGTTGGTGAGCGTCTCGAGCAGGATGCGCATCGAGAGCGGGTTCTTCTCGTCGGGGATGCCGTCCACCAGCGAGGCAAGTGTAGACTGCACGGAACGTAGCTGCCCCAGCTTGAGCGCGACCGGCACGTAACCCGTGGCCAGCTCCTCGCTGTCCTCGGCGGTGCGCTTCTGCGAGAGCACCGAGACCCCGGCGGTGACCGCGAAGGCCAGAAGCGTGACCGCGAACGAGAACAGGATGCGCGTGGCGACGGTGCGCCGCGGCGGCCCGGACGGCGGGATGGAGACGCGCGCGCTCATCGCGCGGCTCTTCAGTTGCCCGTGGCGCCCAGCGCCCGGGCAACGATGGTGACGAGATCGACGGCCTTCGCTCCTTGCTTGCGGAACGCCTTGAGGCTCGAGGCGCACGCAGTCACCACGATGCCGCCGCCCTGCGCCTCGTGCTCGCCGATGCGCCCGCGCGCGATGGCCTGCGAGGTCTCGGGCATGGTGAGCGGCAGGAGACCGCCGGCGCCGGAGCAGCGCGCGTCCTCGCGGCGGCGCTCGAACTCGTCGGGCGCACGGCCCAGCGCGCGCGCGAGGAGCGCGCGCGGCGGATCGTAGACGCCGAGGCCGCGGCCGAGCTGACAGGAGTCATGGTAGCGAACCGGGCCGTCGCCTCCGAGGCCGGGGACGCGATCGAGCTGCCCCAGCTCGCGGGCGGCGAGCTCCGCGAAGTGCTCGACCGGCGCGATCATGTCGATGCCGTTGGCGACGTGATGCACGCGTACGGTGCTGGCGCAGCCGGCGTCGATCACCACCACGCGCGTCTTGTGCTTGACCGCCTGCGCGAGCATCTCGCCCTGCTGGAGGAAGCGCTTCTTGTCGCCGGCGTGGAGGAGCGGCGCGCCGCAGCAGACGTTCACCAGCGAGACCGGACCGCCCACGAGCTTCGCGGTGGCGCGGATCGCGTCGCGCGCCTCGGCGGGGGCGCTGCGTGCGTATGCGCAGCCGATCAGCAGAGCGGTGCCGGACGCGTCATCCACCTCGGGCATGACAGCGAGCTCACGCGCGCTCTTCCCCAGCACCGCGCTCTTGTCGCTGAATTGCTCGAGGACTCGCCTCGCAGCCGCCGGCGCGACGCCGCCATCCATCATCGCGCTGCGCGCGTCGAAGAGCGTCCCGGCGACGTCGTTCTTGTGGTCGCAATGCTCCCTGCACCCGAAGCATCCGGTGCAGGCCCACGCCGGCGCGGCGAACGAGGGCGCGAGCTCGACGCTCTCGTTCGCGACGAAGTACGCCATGCTCATCTTTCCCCACGGGGTGAGCGTCTCGCGGGGCTCGGCGTTGGAGACCGGACAGGCGGTGCGGCAAAGCTTCGGGCAGAACACGCACCGCTCGAGCGTGCTCTTGCGCGGCTCGAGCGTCGTCAGCCTGCGGAGCGGCCGGTCGTCGGGTCGGGACATCGGGCGGATTATGGCACGCCACCGGCTGAAGATCGGCATCGGGTGGCCGTTCTCGATCGCGGAGGGTGCCCATGCTGTCGTCCGTGCTCGAGCGCGTCTCGCTGTTCGTCATCCTCGTTTCTGGCCTCGGTTGCCGGACGGCGCCGGTCGTCGAGCCGCCCCCGCAGATGTCCTTCCGGCCCACGCGTGGCGGCGCGCAGCTGTGGCTCGCGACCTCGTTCGCCGTGGAGCTGACCTCCGAGACCGACGCCCGCGAGATCGAGGCGAACGATGCGCTCTACATCGGTGAGCTGGGGGTGAGCAGCGCGCGGGTGAAGCGCTCCGCGGTCGCCGCTGTCGCCGCCGAGAAAGGCGCGACCCACTACCGGATCGTCAGCGCCGGAGACGAGCTCCGCGTCGACGTCATCCTCTACCGTGTCGAGCCCGAGCGCTGGACGAAGCTCCCCGCCGAGCTCCAACCGTCGTCGGCGACCGGCGCGAATCGCCTTCGGCGACCAGCGCTGCGCGCCGAAGACGCTCCTGGCTTTCGCCCTGCGGGCTCCTAAATGACCGGCCAGGATTCTGGGACAACTCGCCTTCGGCGACCCGTGCTCACGCACGGACCAGTCGTGAATCGCCGCCTTCTCGTCGTCGTGCTCGCACGACGGTCGCCGAAGGCGAACCGGGGTGGTTCCGCCACGGAGTGGCGTAGGGGCGGAGCCCCACCAGGGTACAAGCTAATTGGCCGGCCACGATTCGTCTCCGAATCGTGGCCGGTCATTTAGCGGTACGTGAAGCGGAGGTCGTGATCGCAGATGCGGAAAACGTCACCCTCGGCGATCTGCTTCCGCGCGATGCGCTGGCCATTGTACTCGACGCCGTTGGTCGAGCCCATGTCGACCATGAAGTAGACGCCGTTCTGGTACTCGATCATCGCGTGCTGGCGCGAGACGTTCGGATCCTTGAGCGTGAGGTCGCTCGACTGCTTTCCGCGGCCGATAACGAAGCGGTCCTTCGACACGCCGACCTTCTCGCCCTGGTAGATGATGCTCAGCGTGGCCGCGCCGCCGGCATGCGGCGACATCCCGCCGTTGTAGCCGCCGCCCGGGATGGGAGGCATCGCGCCGCCGCGATCGCTGCGGCCGGGGATTGGCGGAGGCGCGCTGCGCGGCGCGCCCGGAGGCGGCTGCGAGCGGCTCATGCCGCCGGGCATGCCCTGGCTGGTGGCCATCCGCGGCGGAGGCTGCATGCCCATGCCGCTCTGGATGCCACCGCCGCGCGGGGGCGGGGGCGGGGCGGGGAGGCCGCCGCTGCGTGCGGGCGGAGGCGGGAGGCCGCCGCGGGCGCCGCTGCCTCCGCGCATCGAGTTCGGGGGCGGCGGCATCGGGGGCGGCGGCGCGCTCGGGTAGTTCCCGCCGCGCTGTTCCTGCACGGAGTCCTGACGACCCGCGTTCGGGTAGGGCGTACGCCCACCGTAGCTACGCTGCCGCGCGTACTGCTTCATCGCCTCGTTGATGAGGTAGTCGACGCTGCATTCCAGCTCGCGCGCCATCTGCTCGAAGGTCTCCCAGAGCATGTCGCGGCACTGGAAGGTGCGGGGGCTCTTCTTGTTCGGATCCGAGCTCATTACTTGTCCATCGACGGCACGAGACAGAACCGCACGAACTCGCCGACGGTCTTGAGCTCCTTCGGCTCGGTCTCCTTCGTGCCCGCCTTCGGGACGTCGCAGGACCAGGAGCACTCGTCCTCCTTCTCGCACTTGGGAAGGAGCGTCGCCTCGTTCTCGAAGGGCTGCACGATCGGACGATCGGCCTTCTTGCCCTCCCAGAAGAAGCCGAGCGCGGTGAGCTTGGCGCCGAGATCCCTGCTCGAGAGGTAGGGGACGAGCAGGTCGCGCGCTTTGGGATCGCCGGCGGCGGGCTCCATCGTGCGCATCTTGGCCGCGTAGGAGAGGGGCTCGGTCATGCCCATCTTCGTCGTCGGCAACTTGGGGAGGCGCGCGAGAAAATCGGGGATCTGCTTGGTGGAGCTGAAGGTCTTGAGCACGGTCTCGCCCGCGACCCAGCGGGTCTTCCACTTCTTCGGCTCGAACAGCGTGAAGAGCTTGGGGACGATCTGCTCCTTGGGGAACTCGCCCATGCGCTGGAACGCGACGTCGCGAACGGCGTCGGGGTTCTCCTCGTTCCTCGCGATGGCGAAGGTGCGCTCCAGATCGGCCGGGTTGTTCTTGTCGACGCGGCCCTCGAGCGCTGCCAGCGCGAGCTTGCGGCGCTCGGGCGGGTTCTTCATCTCGGTGGCGTACGCGAAGAGGTAGTCGATGGCGGGACGGCCGCCGACCTTCTTCATCGCCGGGAAGACCTCCTCGGTGAGGCGCCGCTCCTGGATCTTGTCGACCTGACTGGCGACGCCGTTGTCGTCGGTCTTGATGTTGTTGCGGGCGTTCGACTCCTTGACGATCTTCGTCTGCGCCTCTAGCCACTCCTTACCGTTGTACTTGCCGGCGAGGGTGGCGAGCGCCTCGGAGGCCTTGACCTTCGTCGGCTCGTCTCCGACGTCGTTGATGAGGCCGGCGACGCGGTCAATCCGACCTACGTTCTCGTTGATCAGGCCGGGGAGCGTCTTCACGCTCTCGGGACCGAGAAAACGCATCATCTGCTCGAGGCCGAACTGCTGTGAGCCGTTCTCGATGCGGTCCTCGAAGCCGGTCGCGGCCCACTTCGTCAGGGCGGCCTTGAGGTCGGCCCGGGTCTTCTCGTTCGAGACGAGCGGTGGCTCGTGGACGAGCATCGCGAACGTCGCGTCCTTGAACGGGATGGTCGGGTCGGCCGGGAGCCGGCCTTCGGGCGTGCGCGGCGGCGGCGGCGGCTCGAGCTCCTTGATCAGCTGGGGGGCGAGGCGATCGACGATCTGCCGGCGCGTGTCCTCGGAGAGCTGGTTCAGCGCGCCGTCGCGCGATTCGCCGTCCTCGTCCTTGTACTTGTCGATCAGGAAGCCGATGCCCTGTCGGACGCCGCCGCGCGGAGGCATGCGGATCAGCGAGGTCGCTGCGTCGGTGCGCAGATCCCACGCGTACTTGTCATGGGTCACGACGGCGACGAGCTTGTAGGGCCCACGCTGCGTGGACTCCCAGCGCTTGACGTCGTTTTCCGCGACACGGCAACCCGCCGCCGAAGTCGCGAGTATCCCGAGCGCGATCACCGCAGCGGCGATCGTGATCCGCCTCTTCGTTCCACGCATTCCTGATCCTTTGCACCGAACTCTATGACGACAGATGGAGGATACCCAAGGATTATTCAGCGCGTGGAATCGGCTGACGGGGAGTTGACTCGCGGCCTCCGCGTGACTTAGCGTCAGTGTAGGTCAACGTAGGTATGGCATTTCTCAGCCTCTTCGGAAGTCCGGGCGCTCGTTCGCGGACGTCCACCGACGCCGTCGTCGTCCCGAACCCTGCGGCGAACACGCGCTCCGAGCCCGTGTTTGCCCCGCGGCGCTCGGGGCTGCTGCCGGCACCCGCCAACACGCGGCTCCCGAGCGTGCTCGGGCAGCAGCCGCAGACGTTCGCCCGGGGCCGTGAGGTCGCGGCGCTCCTTCTCTGGACGTTCGCGGTGTTCCTGGCGCTCGGCCTCGCCTCGTACGCGGGGGATCCCCAGGGGAGCCTGACCGCCGAGGGGCAGCCGGTCATCATCGGCGAGAACTGGGTGGGGCCCGTCGGCGCGAGCATCGCGCGGGCGTTCGTCCTGCTCGTGGGCGTCGCCGCCTTGGTGGTGCCCATCGAGGCGCTGCTGCTCGGCATCCCCTACGTGCGCGGCCGGAAGACGAACGCCACCCCGGCGCGCCTCGCCGGCGACATCCTCATGGTGGTCATCGCCGCGGCGCTCCTCCAGGTGGGCGGGCCCGGCAAGCTCGCCTTCGGTCATCACCCGGCGGGCGGCATGATCGGCGAGCTGTTCGGCGAGCTCGCGCGCTCGCTGTTCTCCACCATCGGATCGTTCCTGGTGGGCTTCGCGCTGCTCGGGCTCATCCTGATCGGCCGCGCCACGTTCTCGTTCATCGCGCTGCTCCGCTGGATCGCGCGCCTGGGATCGGTCTCGGCGGAGAAGACCGCGGGCGGCGCGCGCAGCGTGGCCGGGGCATGGGCGAAGGCCCGCGAGCTGGAGCGCGAGAAGGAGGCGCAGCGCAAGAAGGACGATGCGCCGGTCATCGCCGGTCCCGCGAGCGGCGCCGCGACCATCCTCGTGCCCGAGCCCGACCCCGACGACGAGCCGATCCGCGACAGCGATCCCGGCGAGGAGGGCGTCTCGCTCGGGTCGGCGCCGCGCGTCCGCATCGTCACCGAGCCGTTCCCCGAGGAGAGCCCGCTCGTCATCGTAGAGCAGCCGAAGCCGAAGAAGAAGCCCGCGCCGCGCGCGCCGGCGGCCTCCGGGATCTCGTTTGCGAGCGTCGCCAAGGCGAACGCAAAGGCCAAGGCCCGCGTGGTGGCGGAGGTCGAGGCGGAAGAGGACGACGACGAGAAGACCGACGCCGAGAAGGAAGGCGAGTCGGTCGCCCGCGCCGTCGCCGACGATGACGCGGTGGTCCCGCTCGCGGTCACGCCGCTCGACGACCTCGAGGTCGCGCCCCGTAAGCCCGCGCCCGCGCCCAAGCCGAAGCTCTCCACGCGCAAGCCCGGCGAGGCCGGCATCACCATCGTCGATACCTCTGCCGCGCTCGAGAAGGATGCCCCCACCAAGGGCGATCTCAACCTCCAGAAGAAGGCCGAGAAGGAGCGCGCCGACAAGAAGGCGGGCAAGGCCTTCGTGCTGCCCTCGCTCGACATGCTCACCCCCGGCAAGGTCGAGATCGGTCCGCTCTTCGACGAGGAGAAGCTGCGCAGGAACGCCGAGCTGCTGGTGAAGACGCTCGCCGACTACAAGATCACCTGCAAGGTGGAGGAGATCCTCCCTGGCCCGGTGGTCACGACCTACGAGGTCTCGCCCGTCGCCGGCACCAAGGTGAGCAAGGTGGCTGCGCTCGCCGACGATCTCGCGCTCGCGCTCGCCAAGAAGGTCCGCATCGTCGCGCCCATCCCGGGCAAGAACCGTATCGGCTTCGAACTCCCCAACGAGAAGCGCCTGCCCGTGATCTTCCGCGATCTCGTGGAGGATCGCCGCTTCCAGACGCTCGATGTGCCGCTGCCCGTGGTGCTCGGCCGCGACATCGTCGGCAACCCCGTCTACGCCGATCTCGCGAGCATGCCGCACGCGATCGTCGCCGGTGCGACCGGCGCCGGCAAGAGCGTCGGTCTCAACGTCATGCTCACCTCGCTCCTCTATCGCCGTACGCCGGAGGAGCTGCGCATGCTCATGATCGACCCCAAGGTCGTCGAGCTAGCGCCCTACGACCGCATCCCGCACATGCTGCTGCCGGTCGTCACCGACATGAAGCAGGCGGCCACCGCGCTGAAGTGGGCGGTCGACGAGATGGAGCGCCGCTACCAGCTCTTCGCCGACGCCGGCACCAAGAACATCGGCACCTACAACGGCTGGGTGAAGCGCGTCATCGCGGGCGAGATCAAGAACCCGCTGGGCAAGGCCATCGTCGGCCGCGACCACAACAACCTGCAGGAGGTCCTCTCGGTCCGCTTCGACGATCCCGAGGGCGAGCAGCTGATGCCCGAGGTCCTGCCGATGATCGTGATCGTCGTCGACGAGTTCGCCGACCTCATGATGCAGCAGGGCAAGGAGGTCGAGGTCTGCGTGGCGCGCCTCGCGCAGAAGGCGCGCGCCGCGGGCATGCACGTCATCCTCGCCACGCAGCGCCCCTCGGTCGACGTCATCACCGGCATGATCAAGGCGAACTTCCCGACGCGCATCGCCTACCGTGTGGCGCAGAAGATCGACTCGCGCACCATTCTCGACGAGCAGGGGGCCGAGCACCTCCTCGGTCGCGGCGACATGCTCATCAAGCTCAATGGCACGAACGAGACGCGCCGCGTGCAGTGTCCCTGGGTCAGCGAGGAAGAAGTGCAGGCGGTGACTGACTTCCTGCGCTCGCAAGGAGAGCCCGTCTACGACGAGAACATCCTCAAGCCCCGCGACGACGACGACGCGGCCGATGACGACGACGGCGAGCAGGACGCGATGTACGACGACGCCGTCCGCATCGTCGCCGAGACCCGCCGCTGCTCGACGAGCTGGCTCCAGCGCAAGCTGCAGCTGGGCTACAACCGCGCGGCGCGGATCGTGGAGACGATGGAGAAGCGCGGCCTGGTGGGTCCAGCGAACGGCGCCAAGGATCGCGAAGTGCTGATCGACCCGATGTGAACCGCCGCTCCTGAACGAGATCCGCGACTCAAGGCGGTAGCGCTCGCGTCTTCGTGGAGGGATCGCGACGCCTTCCGCGACGCAGGACCA
>JAYTBL010001037.1:0-6369 GCA_043736975.1 Polyangiaceae bacterium | reverse complement strand
CGTTGATGGCCGGGCGGACGCCCGAGTAGAAGAGGTCGGCCTCGAGGAAGATCTGCCCGTCGGTGATCGAGATCACGTTGGTGGGGATGTAGGCCGAGACGTCGCCGGCCTGGGTCTCGATGATCGGCAGCGCGGTGAGCGAGCCGCCCGAGAGCGGGTCCTTCACGATCTCGAAGCCGTCGCCCTTGGTCTTGAGCTCCGCGGCCGACGAGTCGTGTCCCTGCTCGCCGACGTGGATGATCGCGTCGCCGCGGTTGTCCCAGGTCGTCCCCTTGCTGACGACCGCGACGCGATCGGCCATGCGGGCCGCGCGCTCGAGGAGGCGCGAGTGGATGTAGAAGACGTCACCCGGGTACGCCTCGCGCCCCGGCGGCCGGCGGAGGAGGAGCGACAGCTGGCGGTACGCGACGGCCTGCTTCGAGAGGTCGTCGTAGACACACAGCGCGTGGCGCCCGGTGTCGCGGAAGTACTCCGCCATCGTGACGCCGGTGTAGGGCGCGATGTACTGGAGCGGCGCAGACTCGCTCGCGCCGGACACGACGATGGTCGTGTATTCCATCGCGCCGTTCTGCGTGAGCTTGTCGACGACCGCGGCGACGGTGGACTGCTTCTGCCCGATGGCGACGTAGAAGCAGTAAACGCCGAGGCCCTTCTGGTTGATGATCGTGTCGATCGCGACCGCGGTCTTGCCGGTCTGGCGGTCGCCGATGATGAGCTCGCGCTGACCGCGACCGATCGGGACCATCGCGTCGATGGCCTTGATGCCGGTCTGGAGGGGCTCCTTGACGGGCTGGCGCGCGAGAATGCCGGGCGCCTTGATCTCGACGCGGCGCTTGTGCGGCGAGTCGATGGGGCCCTTGCCGTCGATCGGCATTCCGAGCGCGTTGACGACGCGACCGATGGCGGCCTCGCCGACCGGGACCTCCATGATGCGGTTGGTGCGCTTGACGGTGGCGCCTTCCTTGATACCCGTCGACTCGCCGAAGAGCACGGCGCCGACGTTGTCGGACTCGAGGTTGAGCACCAGGCCCATGATGCTTCCCGGGAACTCGATGAGCTCGCCGGCCATCGCGCCCTCCAGGCCGTAGATGCGCGCGATACCGTCACCAACGCTGAGCACGGTGCCCGTCTCGGTGGTGAGCGCGGCCTTCTCGTAGCTCTGGATCTGCTTCTTGATGATCTGGGAGATCTCTTCGGCGCGAAGCTGCATGACGGCGATTTCCTTCGAAGCGGGTCGTGACGGGAAAAGACGGAGAGGGCAGACGACGAGCCTAGTTCGGCTGCATCGTGTCCTTCAGCTGCTTGAGGCGCGCGACCAGCGACCCGTCGTAGACGGTGTCGCCGATGCGCACGAGGACGCCGCAGATCAGCGACGGATCGAGCTTGCGGTCGAGCGCCACCTTCCGGCCGGTGATGCGCTCGAGCTCGCGCTGGAGCTTCTCGAAGTACTCCTCGGGAAGCGGCATCGCGGTGAGGACCTCGGCGCGCGTGAGGCCGCGGCGGAGGTCGGCCATCTCGCGGAGGCGGGTGGAGATCGCCGGCAGCGCGCGGATGCGGCGGCGGTCGACGAGGAGCCCGAGGAAGCTGCGCGAAGTCTGTCCGAGGCCCAGGCGCTCGACGATGTCACCGAGGATCAGCTTCTTCGCGCCGTGCGGGATGAGCGGGTTCTCGAACGCGCTCTGGAGCTCGGTGCTCGCGTCGTACGCCTCGGCGGCGCGCGCGATCTCGTCCACGAGCGCGTCGAGCTGGTTGGCCTCGCCGCCCAGCTCGAGGAGCGCGGTCGCGTAGCGCTTGGCGATGACGCCGGGGATCATGATTGGGCTCCGGTGGGCGCGGTCGGCGCGGGAGGTGCCGCCGAGGTTTTCGGCGTCGCCGGTCGCGCGGCCGGACGGCGCGCGAGCTCGAGGAGCAGATCCTGCGCGAGGCGCACGTGATCGTCGGCGGTCACCGCCCTCTGGAGGATCTCGCTGGCCTGGCGGCCGGCGAGCTCGATGGTCTCCGCGAGCAGCTGCGCGTGCACGGCGCTGCGCTCCTGCTCGACCAGGCGACCGGCCTCGCGCCTCATGCGCTCCGACTTCTCCTTCGCGTCGGTGAGGAGGCGCTCGACCTCGCCCTTGCCAGAAGAGATGAGGGAGGCCTTCGCGGTGGCGGCGTCGACCTCGGCATTCTTGAGATCGCCCTGGTACTTCTTGGCGCGCTCCTTGGCCTCGGCGAGGAGCGCTTGCGCCTCGTCGATCTCCTTGCCGATGCTGACGCGCCGCTGCTTGAGAGCGCTCGCGATCGGCTTCTTGCCGAGCACGTAGTAGAGCGTCATCAGGACCCCGAAGTTCAGGAACAGCGCGACGAGCGCGGGGCGGCGCTTGTCGAAGATGTCGCCGACGTTCAGCGGCTCGGGGCCGTGATGGCCACCGCCGTGCGCTTCGGACGCGTGCTCACCAGGCGCAGCGTGCTCACTGGGCGCAGCGTGCTCACTGGGCGCAGCAGCGTGCTCACCGGGCGCTGCGTGCTCCTGCGCGACCGCCAGCGCGGTCGTGAGGAACGCGAAGGCAACGACGAGGAGAGCGACGAGGATGCGGCGAGCCTTCACGACGCCACCTCCCTGCCGAGAACGCGCGAGGCGGTCTCACGTCCGAGTGCCCGGACCTCGCCTTCGAGGTCCTTGCGCGCGACCGTCGTCTCGGCGGCGATCGCGGCGCGGCCTTGCTCGAGCGTCTGGGCAACCTCGGCGCGGACCTGCGTCATGATCTCCTGCTCGCGCTTCGTGCCCTCGGCGCGGAGCGCGTCGCGTTCGACGGCGCCCGCCTCGCGGCCCTTGGCGCAGATGGCCTCGTACTTGGCGAGCGCCTTCGCAGAGCGCTCGTCTTCCTTCGTGGCCTCGTGACGTGTCCCTTCGATGCGCTTTTCACGCTCCTCGAAGAGACGCAGCATGGGATCGAAGAGGGTGGGCTTGAGGACGAACAAAAGGACGAGGAAGAACCCCAGCTGAACGAACAACGTGAGGTCGAGATCGACCGTGACGCCGCCTTCAACGAGGGCTCGGCCGGTGTCCGTGAGGGTGCTCACTCCGAGCAGCGACATGGGGCTCCGTGGCGAGCGGGACAAGCTTCAAAACGCCCGTGATGACGAGCTTTCATCAGGGCGCGAGGTACCATTGTCCGCGCCGCCTGACAATGGGGAGCTTTCCAATCCGCGTTTCAGCCGCCCCGGCGCCGCCTCGTGACCTGGACGTCGGAGCCATGGTCAGGAGGCGTCTGCGAGGGCTCCCAGGCACGGGCGGCGCTCGCGGCGGCACGGAACTTGGGCTCGCTGCGGCGGGGAAGAACTCCGCGCGCCGAGGGTGACGGCGGACGGCGCACGGTGGCCGGCGGCTCCGACGGGAGCGTCGGGCGGGCCGAATGCGCCGGGTAGTCCTCGATCGATCGGTACTCGGCGGTCGCGAGGTCGTTGCCGATCTCCTCTGTCCGATCGTCGTCGATGCTGTCGTAGTCCTCGGGACGGAGCGCCTTGATGCGCTGCGTGCGGTCGCTGGGATCCTGGTAATCGAGGTCGCGCAGCGCCTCGGCCGCCGCCAGCGCCGCCTGCTCGGCGCGGACCGTCTCGAGGCCGGCGAGCTGCGGGGCCGACGTCTTTACCGACGCCGACTCGACGAAGGGATCCTCACCCGCGCGGGACTCGAAGCTGATGAGCACCCCGGTGCGGACGAGCGAGACCCGCCCGTTCTCGTCGACGCGCGCAAAGAGCATCGCCGCGCCGACGCGGGGCATCTCGACGAGCCCCCCCGCAGCGCTGCCGTCGAGCGACGCGACGTACTGCGCGCCGATGCACTTGGCCGAGGTCCGGGCGGCATCGCGACGCTTGCCCTTGGGGGCGAGCACGATCCGTCGACAGATGCCCTGGTCGTCCAGGAGGAAGGTGCAGGAGGAGGTATGGGCCGCGTAGGAGATTTCGATGGAGGTCGCCACTTCGAGAGGGGCTGTAGCAAGCGCCAGGCCCATACATTGTAAGGCAGTGTGCTACCCTACTTGCGCGGTTTCCTCGTCAAATCGCGAGGGTGGACACTCTTCCGATCGGGTCTGGAGGGCCCGCCTTGGCGAGCGGGTGATCCACCCGCGCTGCGGGAGTCCTCCTCGCGGACCGCGGCGTAGGGCTTCTGGGCGCCGCTCCGGCTCGCCCTGAGGATGGGCGTGTCACCGTCGACCCCGGGATGGACGCTGGCGAATCCCTCCTGGGCGGCGAACCCCGCGAGATCGCCGCGGTGATCCTCCATCCAGAGGCTGAACCGGTCCCAGAGCGCGTACGCCTCCTCCTCGTGAAGGGGCATCCCATCGACCAGCACCCCGAGCTTCTTCCTCATCAGGGGCGACGATACCTCTCAGAAGAACGTCGTGCCCACGCCCGCGGCGACGCCGCGCTCGCCGAACGCGATGCCCTCCACGAAGACGTCGAGGCGCCGCTGGAACAGCGCGAGCGAGAGGCCGCCGCCGGCCTGGTACTTGTAGAGATCGGTGCCCGTCACGGCGTCCCCGTCGAAGCGCCACGCGATCGGACCGCCGAACACGCGCCCCGTGACGTAGGGCGTGAAGACGTCGCCAAACGTCTTGCCCGCGATGAAGCCGACGCGCAGGTCGCCCGCCGTGAACTTCGGTGACGATGGGCCGGTGGCGGAGCGGGTGCCGTCGGTTCGCGTGCCGAGATCGTCGGTGCGCGTGCCCATGTGCGAGACGGAGAGCGTCGCGGTGAGCTGGAGGAACGGGATGAAGCCCTTCCCGTCGTAGACGCGGCCGGCGACGCCGATCGCGCCGGCGAAACCAGGCCCGACGGTGTCGCGCGCCGCGCCGTGGATCAGCTCGCCGCCCGCGATGCCGCCGGCGCCGACGAGGCCGGTGACGGCGCCCGATCTCGTGAGCGGGAACTGCAGCTGCCCGAACACCGCGTGGCGGGTCAGCGCGGCGCGGCGACCGTCACCGAAGAGGATGGTGGTCGAGGTGTACGCGTAGCTCGCGGAGAGGTGCGCGATGGGCGGGCCGAGCGGGGCCGCCTCCCCCGCCGGCCTGTCGACCACCGTCCCGTCGGCGTTCCTCCGCGGGTAGTCGCACATCACCGGCCCGCCGGGATACGCCGCCCCGCACGCCCGCGCATCCGGCGCGAACGTGACGAGCGCCACGAGCCCCGCGGACGCCGAGAGGAGTGAGCTCAGCCATGCACGGCGCGTCGTCATGCTCGGGAGTGTAGCGCCGCCCGCGGTTGATCTCAGACGATCCCGTACTCCTTCAGTCGCCGGTAAAACGTGCGGCGGGGGACGCCGATCATCTTCGCGGCCTGCACGCGGTTCCAGTTGCAGCGCGTCAGGGCGGCGAGGATCTTCTCCTTCTCGACGTCCCGGAACTCCTCCTGCGAGCGCGCCCGCACCGTGCTCGTCGACGACGAAGTCGCGCGCTGTTCCTGAGCGCTCGCTCTGCTCGACACCGGCGCCGGCCCGGTGCGTACGCTCGCCGAGGGGAGATCGAGGTCGTCGGTGGTGATCTCGTTCTCCTCGGAGAGCAGCCAGGCGTTCAGCAGCACGTGCTCGAGCTGCCGCACGTTGCCCGGCCAGTCGTAGGACTGGAGGCGGCGCACCGCGGCGCGCTCGATGGTCTTGCGGTCGCGCTTGTGGCGCGCCGAGAAGAGCGTGAGAAAGTGATCGATCAGCGCCGGGATGTCGTCCCCGCGCTCGCGGAGCGCCGGGATCTTCAGCTCGATGACGTGGAGGCGATAAAAGAGGTCCTCGCGGAAGGTACCTTCGGCGACCATCGTCGCCAGATCGCGGTTCGTCGCCGCCACCACGCGGGCGCTGCACGGCTCTTCCTTCGCCCCGCCCACGGGCCGCACCGTCTTCTCCTGGAGCACGCGGAGCAGGCCCGCCTGCATCTTCTGCGGCATCTCCCCGATCTCGTCGAGGAGGATGGTGCCGTTCTCGGCCTCGCGGAAGAGCCCCTTGCGATCGCGCTCGGCGCCGGTGAAGGCGCCGCGCACGTGACCGAACAGCTCGCTCTCGACCAGGTTCGGCGAGATCGCACCGCAGTCGACGATGACGAAGGGCTTCTCCGCGCGCGCGCCGCGCTGGACGATCTCCGTGGCGACGACCTCTTTGCCGGTGCCGCTCTCGCCCTCGATGAGGACGTTGATGTCGCTCGCTGCGACCTTCTCGAGCAGCACGAACAGCTTGCGCATCGCGACGCTTTGACCGGCGAGGCTACCGAACGCGGGCATCATCGGCACCGAGTCGGCCTTGGCGTCGGCGCTCACGCGGACGCGCACGATCGAATCGCCGACGCAGACGCGGGACTCGGTTCTGGAATCCGCATCAAGGTCGGCGTCGCGGATGCGAAC
>JAYTBL010001036.1:0-14172 GCA_043736975.1 Polyangiaceae bacterium | reverse complement strand
GACCTGGAGTGGGGTGCGTACGTGGCGCTCCTCGACCGCATCTCGCACCTGGTGTGCGACGACGTCGGGGCCCTCCGCCGCCTGGGCGGCGAGCTGGTTTGCGCCCCTCGAACGATTTCCCGCAGCGCATCGCCCGCGGCGTCATCTCGCATGTTCGAGGGCTGCCTGATCGAGACCCCCTCGATGCTCGGGCTCCCCGATACGCGCATCGTGAGGAGCGCGGTCACTCCGCGCTCGATCGATATGGAGATCGAGAGCTCTTCCGCGCGGTGCGGCTCGACGGCGAGTACCACTGCGACGGCGGACTTCGCCAGAACCTGCCGCTCTCGCCCGCGCGACGACTCGGCGCGCGCGGCGTGATCGTCGTGAACCCGCGCTACATCGATCCCACGCCCGAGCACGCGCCCGGCACGCACACCGAGAACGTGATCCCCGGGCCGCTCTTCCTGCTCGGCAACGGTCCTGCGGCTGGTCGATTACGGCTTTTCCGCGGACGCTACTGCTGGACGCTCTTGACGGGAATCCACTCCGTGCTCAGCGTGCGGTACGTCCAATAGAATTCGAAGAACCCGTCTTGCAGACCGACCCAATGTGCGGAACACGTTGCTTGAGTGTCGGTGCACAAGCTTCCGCTTCGGAAGCCGCTGCAGCTTCGGGTAGTGATCGACATCCCGGCCGTGGCGAGGCCGCAGGACAGTGACCGGGGCGCGATGGGTGCGTCTTGCAGCTCCACGGCGACTGCGGGCTCGCGGGTTTCCTCGACGTCGGTACTGCAGCCAGCCGTGGCCATCGATACGGTGAAGATGACCAGTGCGGTGAGAGAACGGTTCATACGTGACTCCTGCTCATGCTGCGTGAAGGACAATCCGCCGGGGACACAGTTCGCTTCTCTTCGAGAGTCGAGGTTCGGACAGAGTCGAACTGGGGTCGGTCAGGATTCGTGGGGTCCACTTTGTCGCCGCGTTCCTCTACCGACCACTCGCCTCACCTTTCTTCGCCGGGTGCGCGGTGATCGAGGGCGCGGCGGTGGCGGCTCGACGACGCGGCCGCGCACGACTCCGGCAGGCACGACAAGTGCTAGCGTGACGATTCGAAGATTCGCAGGGCTGCCGCGCGCGTCGCTGCTTCGGCCGACGGGATGCCGCCCGCGATCTCCAGCGCCCCGAAGGCGAACATGCCGAAGCCCAGCGCCAGCCGCTCGTTGCGCGCGTCGACCGCACGCTTGAAGCTCGCGCTCGGCCGCGAGCACGGCGGCATCGCCCGCGCCGGGGCGCCCGCGCAGCGCCGCGACGTAGGCGTCACGCCGCTCTTCCATGTTGCTCTTCGTGAAGAGCTGGGACGCCGCGGCGAACCCCACCACCGACACGCCCATGAACACGCCGCCGACGATGTTCTTCGTCACGCGCGTGTCCAGGTCGGAGGACGTGGTCCACGCGGCGACGGCCGCTCCGGCCGCGCCGACCCCCAAGAATCGTTTTCGCTGACCTGCAAGAATAGTTGACGTCGATCACAGCAACCGCCACGCGGCAGTGTCAGCGCTCGCCGGCTGCGGCGTCGAAGTATCCGAAGACGTTGGAGAGCTGTGCGCGTGGCGCTGCGGTCCGCGACGCCACGCGCTGAAACACGCCCTCTGTATCTGCCGGGAGATCGAAGGCGAACGAGGCACGGCAGGCGTCCCCGTCCGCGGTGCGGTCCTCCACGATGATTCCCAGCTGGAACCGGGCCGCGCGTCGTTCGTCGCCCGTGAGGACGAACCCCTGAGCGTTCGCGCCTCGGGTGAGCGCATCGAACAGGGCCGTAGTCCGCGGTGCCTGCGCCGCCCATTCGGCGGGCGCAGGATCGACCAGCCTCTCGTGGTGGATGGTGTCCGTCTGGAACAGGGAGAGGAAGAGCTCGAACGGGTTCCGGGGGGGCGCGCTTGCGATGTGCTCGTTCCACGACTCCTCGTGTTGCTTGGGGGGGCGTTCGCCGAGCACGCGCGCAACCCCCGCGCGCCTCGGGTACTCCCCGCCCGTGAAGCGCCCCGCGCTTGCCGCGCCGTCGACGGGAAGTACGAGCGCCACCGTTGCCGTGACGCTCCGTGCCGTGATTCGGTTCATGACCCACATCGTTCGCACCGCGGCCAGGTGCTCCGATGCGGTGTTGCCATCTTCACCCATCGGGTCGGTCCACGAGGACGCCGGAGCACGTTGGACGAGGACACGCGGCTCGAGCTCGCGTGCCACCGCTGCGAGCGTCACGTTCGCTTGCTCCTGATGCTTCGCGAGGCAAATCGCATCCGCGAACCTTCGCTCCTCCACGAGGTGCGTGAGGCTCGGCGTGCAGGCTGTCCCCATCGCGCCGACCAAGAGGAGGATCGACGTGACGATGAGCTTCATCGCTCACCGCCGAACAGCGTGACACCGACGACCAGCATGACGGCGTGCTCTCGCGACGCGACGAAGTACGTGTGCCCCACCGCGGCGTGAAGCCAGTGCGCCTCGCGCGCGACGATGTGGTGACTGAACCCGACCTCGGCGCTGCGCGCCCCGGTGACGCCGATGACGGCCGACGGCAGATACGACCATCGCGCCTTCAGCCAGGGCTCGCTGGTCCCGAGACCGGTGCCCGCGGCCGCCGACGTGCGATCGAGTCCCGTGTACGCGAGGCGCATGTGAGGGACGATGACCGGCTCGAATGCGCCGCGCCAGACGAGAAAGGGAGCCGTCAGGCGGACCTCGATCTCCGCGGCGGCCCGCGTCTCCGGCGCGATCCGCAGGCTGCCCCCGGCGGCCATGCCGGCCCACAGCCTCTGGAATCGAGGGTGGACGTACGTGGTGACACGCTCGCTCGTCGATGCGCTGCGGTCCTCCGCGACCGGCGTCGGCAGTGTCTCCAGCGCGAGAGGGCCGACCGTCTCGGCGCTGCCGCGGACCTGCCCGGCCTGCGCTTGTGCTGGCTGCGCTGCGAGCTGCAGGGGTGCCAGCGCGGCGGCGAGGAGGAACGTGGACGTCATCGTTCGGCGCGAAAGCTCGGCGATCGATCGACCGGATCTGAGACCTGCAGAACGCCCATGGTCGCACGCGGTAGCGACCTCCAGGATCCGATCGCCGGGAGGGCAGAGGCCGATCGGGGGCGTCGGAGTGGAGCGTGGGCGTCGAGAGGAGGAGCCACGGCGCCGGCGGTCGCCGGGCGCAGCCGTGACCACGCTGCGCGGGATGGCTGCGCGGGACGGTCGGAGCTGCCTGACGCGTGAAGCATTCCCTGCACGCTCAAGCACCCAAAGGCCCAGCAGCCAGCAGCGCTCGTTCCAAGTCGTCTGGCCTTCGCGATCGCTTCTCCAGGCTGTCCCACGACGAGAGTCTGTCACCGGGCGAGGAAGTGACCAGTCGCGTTGCTGCTCGGTGACGTCGTGAGGTATCGCTGCTCGTTCTCCGGGGTCGATGAGACGCCGTGGGGTCGCCGACGGCGAGTGAAGCCGCGCGCCCTCCGGCGGGTACGGATCGTGCCCACCCGGCTGGCGCGCTGTGGGAACGCAGAGGCAGGTCTCATGCCCGCCGGAGCAGATGGGCGGCGACGCGTCGTGCATGGCTCGCCGACGCCATCAATTGATGGGAGATCGCAGGGATCCTCGGCTACGCACCGACCCGATTGGTTTGCCGGCCTACCTTGCGCCATAGACAACGACATCGGCGAGACAACGAGGGCAGCTGCAGCGTGCGGACTCCACGGCATGACCCCTCTGCCTCGATTCGTCACGACGGCCTTCCGGATATTCCGGCGGTCTGACCAACCAAAGTGTTTCCCTTCCTATTCGAGGTTAATCGACATGAGCTTCAACACCAAACGATTCGCTCTCGTCCGATTCAGGGCGGACTCAGTATCTTGCCTGGCCGCGATGACCTTCCTTGTTGCCGCGTCCTCTACCCTCGCGGGATGTGCAGCCGACGTAGGTGACGCAGGCAGGGAGCAAGACGTCGAGGTAGCAGAAAACGAGATCGACGTTGCGAAGCTCGTTGCCGAACCGCCCGTTGGCTTCGTGTACACCGACGGCGAGGAGCGAGTTTCCGGAAACTGGAGGGTCGAGGACAAAGGATTCGTGGCGATCGGCATTTACGCGAAGTATGGCGATCGCATTGCGTTCAGGCTCGATGGTCACGCAGCTACGTCGTCGCCGCAGTTCGACGTCGAGGTTGTCACCCCGAACCTCAAGTCCACGAGGGTGCGACGCACGAGCCTACCCGGTCTTCGCGCCGGCGAGCTCCAGTTCGCTGCCAAGGATACTGGTCTCCACGTGCTGGTCGTCCGCGAGCGGAGTGGGGGCCGCGCCAACTTCCGCCTGTTCACACGACTCGTCGAGAACACCGACCGACGGGATCCTTGGTCGGCAAGCTACTGCGATGGCAAGCCGATCTCTCGCGACACGATCGGAGAGGCCCTCGCGGCCGGGGCGAGCGGACGCGCTCCAGCCGTGGGACCGACGAGCGGCCGCGACTACTGGAAAATGACGGTACGGGTCGGTGGCTTCCGGACCATCACGCGGAGCGCAAGCTGCCTGTCGTCCGCCACGGGCGAACTCGGTCAATGCGGGCCGATGGAGACAGATAGATATAACGCCGCGGGCACCAACGAGGAAAACAGCGGTACCGTCTACGGGCGACTCTTGCCACCCTTCCTCGATTTTCTCACCGGCCGAATGAACGATGAAGCGTTCGCGCTCGCCGCTGCGCACGGCATCGTAACGGGCGGTCTCGACGAGTCCTACGTTCAGACACTCTTCGGGAAGCGGAATCCTGGTGAAGTTCTCCCGAACAGCTCCGAACCGAGGCGGACGGTTGCGGCTGACAACCCGGGAAGGATCTTGCGACCCGTGGCTCGCACCAACGAGCCCTCGAGCTCGGGAGATCGCTATCGCTGGGGGTGGTGGCAGGGTTCATTTCGCTCGCTCGAAGGAGTCATCTCCACGCAGTGCTACTGGTCGAAAGCGACCGTGGTCCGGTACAGGACCGTGGACGGAAGCCCCTCTGACCTGAGCTATTGGCATCCGGCGGCCGCCGCCACTGTCTCCGAGGTCGTCGACTACGGGACCTACGACGACGTTCGCGAGCTCAAGTGACACGCGGCCGTGCCGCGGAGCACGCGTCACGGCGGCGCCTGGCGGCTGCCTGCAAGGTAGTCGGTGAAGAGTCCCACCAGCTCCGCGCGCAGCAGATCGTTCGACCATCGCGGCGCGTCCTGCCAGATGAGCGTGTGGGCCACGCCCATCATTGCGTGCGTCATGGTCCAGGCCGCGAGGTCGACGTCTGCCACATGGATGTCGTTGCGCTTGCGAAGCGTCCTCGCCAGCGACTCAGCGGCCACGTCGGTGCTCTGCGCGATCGTCGGCATCAGCCCGACCGCATGCGCGACCTTCAGCACGGCGCGCGGTCCGCGCTTGTCGGACGTGAACCGCGTGAGGCAGAACTCGACGATCCTCGTCACTCCTTCCTCGCGCGAAAGGTGTGCAGTCTTCTCGAGCAGAGACTCGAAGGCGTGGCGGTTGTCCTCGGTCACCTTGGCGGCGACCGCCGCCAGGAGGTTGCGCCTGTTTCCAAAGTAGTCATAGAGCGAGCTCATTGCGACCCCTGCGCGATCGGCCACTCCCTGGACGATCACGCGTTCCTCCTGGCCCTCGCGCGTGAGCTGCTCGAGGGCGGCCCCGAGGATGGCCTCGACCACGCTTCGCGAGCGTGACTGCCGCGGCGCCCGGCGCAGGTACGCCTCGTAGAGCGACGCGATCCTCGACATGCTGCCTAGACTGGTGTCCGGACGGTTCTGCGTTCGGAGGCTAGCCGACGCTCGCTTCGGCATACCCGGGCAACTCGTTCGCGATGCAATCTCATCCTGGCTCCCGCGCTGTGCATCGTACGACTGCGAGTCGCCGCACCTTCCCGTACGGCGTGTCGCGACCTCGCTTCGGCATTCCCACTCGCTCGGAGCAAATGCCGAATGCTAGAAGGGCCCACCCTCGAGTACGAGTACGTCGGTGGGCCCGCTGATCCCGGATTTCAGCTCGGTCACGAAGGTAGGATTCGTCGCGACGTCCTTGAAGACTAGAATACCGTCGTTGTCGGTGACGTAAAGGCGTCCGTTGCCGTCAACGGCCACCCGCCTCGGGAGCGACATCTCCGGCCGGTCCGCGGCGTTGATCGTGAAATCCGCCGCGCGGTCAGCCGTGATCGAGGACGCCTTCGTGTAGACGAAGACCTGGTTCTGGTCGCGCGCTGCGACGACGAGAACATCGAGCCCGCCGCGAACGACGAGATGCGAGACGAGCTTCCCCGCCTGGTAGCCCTTCGTGAGGAGCACCGGGGCGGTGGCGCCTGCCACCTGACGCGCCATGCTCCAGAGGGCAACCCCTGCCGTTCCGTCGCCATGCGTGCCGCCAGCGTAGAGCCGGTCGCCCGAGATCTGCATCGTCGAGTACGCGCCGTCGGCGACCTTGAAATCACTCACGACCGTCCCGGTCCTCTTCGAGGCTCCGTTCCAGGCGAGGGTGCCGGCACCGCTCATCTGACCTCCGAAGAGGCGATCGGATGCGCTCTCGAAGGCGACCGACGGGAGCTGCTGGGATGAGTGAACGAACGTCGCGGTAGGCGCCGAGGCGTCGGTCAACTTGGAGGCCGGCGACCACATCTCCACGTTGCCCAGCCGCTCTGCCGAGAAGAGCAGATCGTCGGCGCCGGCGATGAGGGTCGTGACGACCCCGGGACGAGCGACCGACACCGCGGGAGTCGAGGTCGACGTCAGGTCCTGCGCGTCGAATCGAAAGATGATGCCACCGGGCGCCCCCACCTTTCCCCTGGACGCGAAGAGGTGGGGCCAGCTCGCGGCGAGGGAGACGACTGGTGTGCCCGTCAGGATCATCGCGTCGGGCGCGAGGTCGCCAGCGATCGCCTTCGCGTCCTTCCACACGAGGACGCCGAGGTCGCTCGTCTCGAGGGCTCGCGTCGATTGGACTTACTCTCGTATCGCCGCAAGCGACAGCGAAGAGGAGGGCACCGATGTGGGCACGAGCGATAGCCAAGATCGTCATCATGGTTCCTTTCCGCCATGGAGTGTCTGTGCGTCACGTCGACGGCTCATCGATCAGAACAAGGGCCGCTCGAGACCGAGCGCGAGCTGACCCCGTGACGCCACGGCACCACCGGTGAGGTCCACGACAGGCCGCGGTGTAGCCAAGCCGAGCGTCCCATCCGCGAATGAACTCCTCTGCCTCGATTCGCCCACAGCCGCCTTCCGAATCACGCGACCCGCCAGTCATTATGAAGCGAGCTGAGCAACCGAGCCAATCGCGTTCTCCCTGACCTCGGGAATCGCTGCAATCCAAGGTGAATATTCGCGTCGAGCGGCCACCTTCGCTGAGATGAGACGCATGTGCTCCGGTGGGCATGGAACCTGCCCTGCGTGGCTTGCGTTGTGGGACACGCGCAGATGGTGACCGCGATCCGCGGAGCGCGATCGCCCACGGGACCGATGACGAGCGTGTTTACGGGACCTCCTGGCAGACGCTGACGTGCTCGCGGTCGACGCCGGAGGGGGCGGGACCGCGCCAGGAATCCGAGCGGGTGGTGCAGAATTCCTTCGTTGCGTGGCAGTCGATGTGCTTCTTGCCCGTGTCTTCGGCGTAGGTGTAGCAGAACGCCGGCTTCTTCCACTCGACGCACGCGCTGGTTCCCGGCGTGGCCGACTGCGTGCGCGCGCACACGAGGATATCGCGCTCGCAGAACGATTCATTGCCTCCACGAACAGCGCAGAACCACCCTTGGCCAGACGGGGTGTCGCTGGTGCTGAATGCCACGGGGTCGGGAATCGGACGGAAGTAGCCGCCGCACCCGCTGCACCACGCCGCCACGCCGAGAGCCGCTCCGAAAAACCAGGAATGCATGACTTGCCTATACGCGTGGCTCGCGCCGTTCTCTCTCTCGGCGCCGCGAGAAACAACGATCCGTCGACGAGGCGTAGGCAGCGCGTCGATGGGAAGCGCAGAAGCAGATCTCGTGCCCCCTGGAGCACATGGGTCTCGGTCCGACGACCGTGGGTCGCCGAGAGAGGCTATTGGCCGAAGATCTCAGGGATCGCCGAACTTCGAGAGACCCGATTGGTTCGCTCGCCTGCCGCGCTTCATAGTCAACCAAGCTGATTTTGTTCCTTTCAATCCGAGGTCGAACGATATGAGCTTCATCACGAAACGAGTTGCTGCCCTCCTCTTTTGCGCGCTCTCGACATCCGCCCTTGCATGCGGTGCGGCGGTCGACACGGAAGAACCCGGGCCCGAGCTCGGCACCGTCTCCCAGGCGGTCAGCGAAGGCGACACGCGAACGGAGAGCCGCTACGTCGGCGGCTTCAGCTACTACCGGCTTGTGTATACGTACATCGATGGCGCGTGGGTTCTCACGAGCAAGCGGCTCTGTGACACGAACTCGGGCATCTGCGGCGGCAACCTGGCGAGACCGCCCGTGCTGCAGTGATCCGCTTGCAGAGCGAGCCGAACCTCGAAGATGAAGTTGGCCGCGCTCTCGACGTTCTGGCCCTTCCGCACGGCCCCAGCCCCGAGCCTTCTCCCGACAAATCGGCCGCCTTGGCGAGGTCGGCCTCGTGAACGACGCCGCGTTTGCCGAGACGCGCGCGAAGCGAATGTCGACGGGCGGGAGGTCGCGCCGGGCCATCACCTTGCATCTCGCGCAGAAGGGCGTCGACGCCGCGACAGTCCGCGAGGCGGTGCCGCACGACGCGAGCACCGAGCTCGCCGCCGCCATCGCGTTCGCGTTCGCGAGAAAGCGTCGATTCGGCTTGTTCGCACGCGAGGCAGACGCCGCCGTGACACGCGACGAAAGACGCGCGGCCGAGCGCAAGGCGCTCGGCACCATGGCACGAGCCGGCTTCGACTTCGGGGTGTGCTTGCCTGTCCTGCGCATGGACCGCGAGGACGCCGACGAACGACTGCGCGATCGCCGCGAGTTCTGAGCGGGGCTGCGCGAGCCGGTGTCAACAAAGCTGCGCTCCGGGGTCCGTTTGCTCGGGTGCTTGGTGCTTGCGCTCCTCGGGGCCCGGGCCTGCCTCTCCAGCGCGGCGGCGTCCGACCTCGAGCCCCTGACGGTCGAGGTGATCGCGCCCTCGTCGTGCCCCGTGACGCCGCGCGTGTTCGAGCGCGTGCGCATGCATACGTCACGCGTACGCGAGGCCAGGGCCGGCGAAACCGCCCGGCTCCTGCGGGTGAGCGTCACGTCGCACGCCGGCGGCTTCGTCGCCGACCTGGAGCTACGGGAGCAGAGCGACGAGCTCCGGCGCCGCGTTCCGGGCAAGACCTGCGACGAGGTCCTGGCGGCCGTCGCGCTCATCGTAGCCCTCGCGATCGATACGAACCGGGAAGACGCTGGCGCAAGCCCGCCGGACGGTGACGCGCCCGAAGCGTCCGACGTGCCCGAAACGGCGACGGTCAAGCGGCAGCCGTCGCGCGCGCCGCCCGGCAACCCGGCGGTGGACGCCGGAGCCGGCCGAACGACCGGCGCCCGCTGGGTGGCCAGCCTCGGCACCGCGGCCGGCTAACGATCCTCGAGCCGCTCGTCGACGACCTCTGCGGGATCGCCCAGCGCGCTCTCCATGTCGCTGTCGCTGCAGGCTGCGATCGACGCAGCGACGAGCACGGGAAGGAGGCTGGCCGAGAGGCCCGCGCGGCGACGGGCGAATAGGGACAGCGGTCGTTCATGATTCATCGCTCTGTCCATGTCGCCGCGCCCCTCGACCGACCACTCGCCTTCGCTCTTTCGCGGGGAGCGCGTGGGACGAGGCCTCGCGGCGATCGCTGACCAAGCGCGCCCGCACGCCTCCGGTAGGCACGCTACGTGCAAGCCGACACCGAGAAGAATTCGCACGGCGAGCGCGAACCTTTTCGGCCGGCCGGTGTTAACCGCGGGCATGGAGCACGACCGTCGGGCGACTCAACCCGCTTCCCGCAGCTCGAGGCTCTACGAGGCCTACCTTCGCCGGGCGCCCCGACAATCACGCTCGCAAAGCGTGGTCGAAGCGATCCTCGATGCAGCCGCCGAGCAGCTCACCCGCGAGGGGGACGAGGAGCGTGTCCCCATGCAGGGGGTCGCGGATCGAGCCGGCGTCAGCATCAGCTCGCTCTACGACTACTTCAAGAACCGACGAAGCCTCCTCTCGGCCCTCACCGCGAAGGTCACGGAGGACAACCGCCACGCGTTCGACGCCGTGCTCCAGAAGACCGCCGCGATGTCGCGGGAGGACGCGGTGACGCGGATCGTCGACTTCTGCTTCACGAGGTTCACCTCGGACAAGCGCGGACCGCGCGCCGTGCTCAAGGTCGCTCATGCGACCGGGCTGATGCCCACCATCGCGCAGAGAACGGACATCGCCGCCGAGTCACTCGCGAGCGCGCTGCGCGAGCGGACCGACGTTCACGTCGCAGACGTCGACCGGGCGGCGTGGGTCATGACCCACACCATGATGGGCGTCGCCCACACGCTGATCTGGCAGGAAAAGCCGAGGTGGTCGAGCGATTCGCTGCGCGCGGAGATGGTCGCGCTGTTCTGCGGATACCTCGCCGGCGGACGAGCCGACGCCGATCGCTGAGCTCCGCCTCACACTGGCCGCTCGGCCTCTTCCCGCGCGCCGCCGCCCGCCGTCACTGCTTTGCGGCGGGCGCGACGAGGAACGGCCAGCGCGTATACGGAGCGGAAGAGGACCCCGCGAGAGCTCCAGTCCGGACGGGGGCAGGCTAGCCGCCTCGACGCCTGAGACGTGCCACAGCGTGTCGGTCTCTACCTCGGCGTGGATGTGCACGGTGAGATCGGCGCTCGTTTCGGGCTCCACGATCAAGGCCGGGACGGGCCCGACCGGAGGGACGCTCGTGGCCTCCATCAGCGTCGGCGCGAGGGTGACGACGTCTCGGAGCATCGGGACAGGCGTGGCGAACACGGGCGACGCGGCAGGCTGGCAGGGCGCTCGGCCCGCGAGCGATGCCTCGTTCTCGCACCGGATCCCGGTCTGCTCTGCGTCTCCGCGCGCAGCAGTCTGGCCGCCGGGCACAAGCTGGCGGAGCCGCGACGGCGGAAGCTCTCTTCCTGGAGGTGCTTCATGTCCGTAATCGAACGAGCTTCACCGCATCCGCGATCATGCTCGGCTGCCCGATGGAGGACGACCCGGTCGCGTCCCCGGGCCCGCCGGTTCCGCCCGTCGACGCGGGAGCGTCCCTGGACGCGGCAAGCGACGCACCCGCCCCGACCGATGCGCCATCCCTGAGGCCGACGCACGCCGGGCTCGTCTCGGTGCAGGACATCCGCATCGCGAATCTCCCCGCCGCCGGACACAGGCTCACGGTGAGCGTGCTCTTCAACGCGGCACGCGCGCCCGACTACGAGGAGAAGCCTGGCGCACTCGACGGCTGTCGCGCCTGGTCGTACGACCTCACGGAGGAGGCGGCGCCGCCCCTCGAGGATCACGGCGCGCTCGCTCTGAAGGGACTCGACGGCGGTCCTCTGACCTGCAGGTTCGTGAAGGACCGCGGCTATCTCTGCCCGACGGCAAGCGGCACCGGCAGCGCGACGCTCACGGCCGCCGAGAGCGGCGTGTCCCGCGTGACCTTGACGACGAGCGCGCTCGGCGCCGCGGACGTCGGCCGCTACCTCAACCTTCGCGGCGCCACGACCAGCGGGAACAGCGGCGCGTTTGCCATCCTCGGCGTCTCGGGCCTGACCGAGGCGAGCCTCCTCCACCCGCGCGCCACCGCGGAGTCCTTCGCGGCGACCTTCTCGGTGCTGGCGGGCGCCGGCCCCGTCCCGAACCATCTCTCTCGCAGCCCTTCAAGAGCGGCGGCCCTGTCGCCATGGCGCTCGCGCCCTCCGGCGGCGCGGCGTTCGCATTCCCCGAGACCTCGCTCCAGCCCGGCGAGCCCTTCACGCTCGACGACGCGAGCGCGGCTCGCATCGCGGCGGTGCCCGTCACCGGCGCGGCGATGACGCTCGGGTGCGCCAGCTGCGGCAAGGCCGACGGCACGACCGTCCGCATCACGACCACCGATGCCGACGGCACGGGTCGTTCCTGCGCGCGGCGCACGAGGCGGCGCCCGTCACGCGGATCCGCACCGCCTTCATGCGCGACGGGCTCGCCTCGCGGGTCAACGCACCGCCGAAGGCACCGAACCGGGTCTCGCTCGTCGCCGGTCGCGGCGTGCTCGGGTACACGAAGCCGTGAAAGGGCCGTAGCGCGCGCGCGACCCGGAAAAGACCGCCGATCCGCGCCTCCCGGGCGCGGTACGGCACGTGCTTCGCCGCGCCGCATGGCCCCGGGCGCGACCATCGCGATGAGCAACGCCGCGCGTCTCCTTCGTTACGGGCGAGGCCGCGGCGCCGCGCTCCCCGCCAGCGCGCTCACCGGGAACGCTGCCGCGCGCATCCCGGCCGCAGAGATGTTCGAGCTCTGGTCGGCGGCCTCGCGCGCGCTCGGGGCGCGCGATCTGGCCATCGCCTTCGCCGCCGTCTCTCGTCTCGACGACCTCGGCTTGCTGGGATTCGTCGTCCTCACGGCGCCGACGGCGCGGTCGGGCCTCGAGACGTTCATCCGCTACAGTCCGCTCCTCAACGACGGTGTCCGCTGGGAGATGAGCGCCGAGGATCGGGCCTGCGAGGTCCGGCGCTTCGGTCCTGCGGATCGGCCCCTCGGTATCCAGCTCTCGCACGAGACGGCGCTCGTACGTCGGGTTCCAGCACCCCGCACCGAAGGTGAAGGATGCGCACCGCACCTTCTTCGGATGCGAGATCGAGTTCGATGCCCCCGTCGACCGCGTCGTGCTCCCCCGCGAGGCGCTGGACGTCGAGCCGCTCGGAGCAAACGGCGCGCTCTGGAGCTGGCTGTGCTCGCAGGCCGAGAGCGAGCTCGCGACCCTGGCGCCGCGGCCGCTCGCGCAGCGCGTGCGCGAGGAGATCCGCCGGTCGCTCGCGCGCGAGCCGGCACCGTCCATGCGATCGGTCGCCGGGACGCTCGGCGTCTCCGAACGGACGTTGCGCCGTGCGCTCGCCGAGGGCGCGACGACCTTCCGCCGGCTCACCGATGAAGCGCGCCGCGACATCGCGCGGAGCCTGCTCGGTCGCGAAGGCGCGAGCATCACGCGTGTCGCCCTCGAGGCCGGCTTCGCGGACGCGAGCGCGTTCACGCACGCATGCCGCCGCTGGTTCGGACGCCCCCCGCGCGAGATCGTGGACGACCTACGCCGTTCGAGCCGCGAAAATGAGGCCCTGGCGAACACTCCGGACGCGCGGCGGGACGCGACTGGCTCACCCCCCCTACCGCGCTGCATAGTCCGCCCATCGCGCGCCAGAGAAGCCCTCGACCGCCGCGCGAGGGCGGGCCCCGCGCGGTCGGGTACGTCATGCGTCGCGGCTCTCCGCGCCACCAAGGGAAGGTCATCTCGTCATGTAGAAGCGTTCGATCTCGATGTTCGTCCTCGTCGTTCTCGGCGCCGCGGGAGGGAGCATCGCCTGCTCGAGCTCGTCGGCGAGCGAAGGCTCGACGACGGGGTCGTGTCCCGCAGCCGCGCAGCCGGGCACCCCTCCCGCGAGCGGGACTGCCGAGGCGCGCGGCGCAAGTAGGCTTCCTAGAGCGTCGCGACCCTCGACATGTCGCCTGGACGGAGCGCACGCTGCGCTGTCGCAAAGAATCTCGTCGCGCCGGTCGCCGAGCCGATCGCGAGACCTCCGCCCACTGCCTTCCTTCACCGTTCGCGAGGGGGCACCCGTGGCCACCGAAATCACCTACACGTGTCGGTTCGAGATCCGAGGCTGAGTGGACCCCGTCCGACACCCAAATAGCGATCAACATCGGCCGGTGGCCGGTGTTAGCGGCCTTTGATGGGACAGCGAGGTGCAACGCATCGGATCGATCGTAACCCCCGCCGCGAGCGTCCCGCCAGGGTAGGCTTCGGGTGTCCCATGCGGGTAGGCCGGAAGAGCGTTCGACAGGTCCTCGAGGCGAACGAGGCGTTCGGCCTCGATCGCGCGGCGATGCTCGCCGGGCTCGCGCCGGAGGTCACGCATAGCGCGGACCTGGAGTGGGGTGCGTACGTGGCGCTCCTCGACCGCATCTCGCACCTGGTGTGCGACGACGTCGGGGCCCTCCGCCGCCTGGGCGGCGAGC
>JAYTBL010001035.1:0-6374 GCA_043736975.1 Polyangiaceae bacterium | reverse complement strand
GGTTGTCGGTGACCGGGGTCCCTGCCCCGGCCTCGGCGCCCGGATAGTTGACGGGCTTGTCGCCACCGCAGGCGGGGGCGACGAGCGCGGCGCCCGCGATCGCAGCAGAGAGCGCCGCGAAGCCGAGGGCGCGACCGAGAGCAGGATTGCCGAGGAGCTGGAAGGTACGCATCGGTTGTTCCTCGTTCACGGAGCGGCAGGCAAGGACGATGCGTTGCCCTGCGGGGGCGGCAGCGCGGAGAGGCCCGGCCGCGTCTGCACGTACTGCCGCGGCGAGTACGTGAGCCGCGTCGCCCCCTTGTTCGTCGGGTCGGGGGTCGACGTGACGTACTCCGCCATCTTGGCGTCACCGCCGGAGATGATGTCTGTGTAGTAGGCGAGGCGGCTCACGGCGCGCGAGAGCTGCGGGTTGCGGATGTTGTACTTGCGGGCGTAGGCGACGGCCGACGCGTAACGCTTGATCATGACCTGATCGGCGCCGTCGAGCTCGATCTGCTTCTTCTGGCGCCAGAAGTCGGTCTTGCCGTCCTCGAGCTTGTCGGCGATCTCCTCGAGCTCGGGGCGGCCGCTGCCACGCATCTGCTTGATGGTGGCGCGCTCCTGCGCGGTGAAGAGCTCGTCGTTCTTGAGGACCATGTTGTAGAGGCCGGTGCGGAGCGTGTCGTAGAGCGCGCCCTGCCGCGCGATCGCGGTGGGCACCCACTCGAGCGACTCGTACTTCTTGATCATCTTGTCGAGCTCGAGATCCCACTTCTCGGCCTCGCTGGCGTTCGCCTGGTAGCGCCCCTTCCTCTTCATGACGGGCTTGCCGTCGGGGCCCATGACCGCCTTCTTGGTCTTCGGGTCGATCTGCACCTCGCCGAAGATGTCGTTCACATTGCGCGCGTACTTGTGCTTCGCGGGATCGTCGAAGCTCGCCGTGATCTGATCGTCGAGCGTCGTGAACTCCGCCTCGGCGGCGTAGTCGACGTAGGGGACGGACTGCGCCTCGCTGCGGTTGTCCTTCACGGGCGCCTTGGCGCGGTAGTTGTCCCAGGCGGTGACGGTGCTCTTGAACCAGCCCTTGTAGGCGGGGTCTCCGACCGACTTCTTCATGCGCCCGACGCCGTAGGCGGCCTCGACCAGGTACTTCGCCGCTCCCGCCGACGTGCGCTGCGTCTGGAAGTAGCCGATGAGCCCCTGCTCCGCGGCGAAACGCGTCTGGCGGTTCGCGCCGGTGTCACCCGAGGTCGGGCTCCACTGCTTGTAGTCGTAGCTCGCCACCGTGTAGTCGGCGTTCGCCTTGTCGTCCGCGGTCGGGTTGGTCTTCAAGAGGATGCGATAGGCCGCCATCATCTTGTCGCGCTGTCCGAGGTTCGCGTAGAGGATCATCGCGTTCTTCGCGTTGTCGCGACGCTTGGCCTCGGGAAACCGATCGTTGGAAGCGATCTTGTCGTAGGTCTCGGCTGCGCGCTGGTAGTTGAAGAACGAGTAGTACGTCTCGCCGAGTGCGGAGTACGCGTCGCCGAGGTAGCCGATGCGCTCCGCGTACTTCTTCGGATCGGCCGCGGCTTTGCTCTTCGGGTCGCCCTTCTGCAGCGCGTTGAGGCGCGCGTCCGAGCCGTAGTCCGAGATGAACAGGTTGTAGAGGGCGATCGCCTTGTTGTACTCGCCGATCTGCTTGTAAGCGTACGCGGCGTTCATCGCCGCCTCCGGTGCTTCGTCACGACCGGGCGCGGCGGCGAGCGCGGACTCGTAGAGCTCGCCGGCCTTCTTCCACGTCTCGCGCTTCTCGGGCGCGTCGGGGTTCTTGCACTTCTGGCCGATCTTCGCCTCGCACGCCTTCTCGAACTGCTCGCGGGCGCGGAGGAAGCCAGCCTCCTGGATGGTCGGGTTGATGATCGAGCCGGCCTTGCCGGCCTGCTCGGGGTTGAACGCGCAGGTGTGCGCCTTCTCCGCCTCGGCGAGCTGGATCGAGCGCTGGGCGTCGCGCTCGAGGTTGCTCATCGTGATGAGCTTCTCCCACGCCTTGTAGCCGAGCTCGTCCTTGCCACAGTGCTCCTTCCACATCGGCTCGAACCGCGCGCGCGCGAGGTCGAACTGACCGTTGAGGAAGTACTGCTCGGCGACGTAGTACTGGTAGTCGTTCGAGCGGTGCTGCACGTCGAGCGACGGCGGCACGATCTTCACGTACTCGTCGCGCGCCGTCATGCTCTGCATGACCACCGCCGGGATGGGATCGCGGAGGACCTTGCGGGTCGCCTCGTCCGCGCTGTCGAACTTCACCTCTTCGCGCTTCTCCACGCCCGCCCCGCCTTGCTCGGCGCGCTGGAACGCGAGATCGCGATCGACGTCGCTCACGTCGACCACGAAGAAGGCGGCGTTGTCGAGGTACTTGTCGTCCTCGTTCGAGTCGCGGACGTCCATCGCGGCGGCGAGCGCCTCGTCGATGTCCTTCTTGGACGGCTCCGGGTAAGCCTTGGGCGCGGCCTTGTGGAGGACGACCTGGATGCGGACATACTGGCGGCGTGCGTCGGCGAGCCAGTAGCGGCTCTCGTACGCGTCAGGGGCGTTCTCGTCCTGCTTGAGGTAGCCGTACCAGCCGATGGCGGCGAGCTTGTACTCGGTGGCGGCGCGCGAGAGGAGCTCGAGCTGGCGACCGGGATCATTCGTCTCGCCGGCCGAGGCGAGCCCTGCCTTGCCGTTGTTGGTGTGCTGCGCCGCCGCCTGGCGGAGACCGCCGCGGACCAGGCGCTCGGCGTTCTGGATCGCGGCCGGGTTGTCCTTGTTCGCGTCGACCCACGGCGTGTTGCCGATGTAGTTCGCGAGCTTGGTGCGCGCCTCGAGCGCCTTCTGCGCCGTCGCGTCGTGCTCGGGCGTGCCGGGGCGCTTCGTGATGTTGAGCTGGTCGTAGGTCTCGGCGATCGAGTTCTGCGTGTCGGGCGCCGTGGGATCCATCGGCCATTTCGAGAGCATCGTCTCGTAGACCTCGACGGCGTTGGCGAACTGGTTGAGGCTCCGGTACTCGAGCGCCAGCGCACGGTAGATCTCGATCGTCCAGGGCTTGTCCTGGGGAATCAGGTTCGGATCCTTCACGCGGTCGATGCCGACGTGGAGCTTCTTCTCGGCCACCTCGGGCCGAGGCTCGGTGTCGAGAATGTCGGGACGACCGATGAACGGCTCCCACTCCTCCGGCCCCTTGAAGTCGACGTTCGTGAGCGAGCCGGCGATGTACGTGTACGCCTCGTTGCGGAAGTCCGCGCCGTTGTCGCCGGTGAGCTTCTGCTGCTCGTCGGTGTAGTTGAGCAGGACGATGAACTGCTTCGTCGCCGCCTCGTAGCGCTGCTGCTTGAAGAGCGCCCAGGAGTACTTGTAGAGCGCGACGCCGTAGAGCGGCGGCTTCTTGTACTTCATCGACTGCGTGTAGGCAGAGGAGGCGCGGTTGTAACCCCAGACCGAGCCGGGGTCTTCCTTGGTCACGCCGCTGCCGACGTCGAGCTGGTCGAACTCCCAGTTGCCGATCTGCCACCAGATCTCCGCGACGTACTTCGGGTCCTCGCCCTGGCGAACCGCGGGCTGGGGGATGTACTTGCAGTCTACACCGAAGTAGGGATCGGTGTAGACCGTCTCCGGGTTCTTCCGGCTGACCGCCTTGGGGTCGCGGTACTTGTTCCGCCAGGCCGTCCAGAACGCCTCGTCGTGGTCCTGGGGCATCGGCTTGATCGTGTCCTTCTCCGGATCCTTGGGATCGACGGGGACGGGATACTCGTAGTGGTTGATGCACACGAGCGAGCGCCACACCTGCATGGCTTCGGGGATGCGGCCCGAGTCGTTGAGCGCGTGGCCGAGGAAGTAGTAGATGCCAGCGGTCTCGCGGTACTTCGGGTACTCGCGGATGACGCGCTTGTAGAGCGCGATGGCCGCCTTCAGGCCAAGCTCGACCGGCTCGGTCGCGTCCTCGGAGCGAGCGCGCTCTTCGTAGAGCGCAGCGAGGCGGTACATCGCGTCGGGCGTGGCTTCGGGCTGGGAGCGCGGGCCGCTGTAGACGGCGATGAACTCCTCGAGCCGCTTGATCGCGATGTCGCGGGCCTTGCGAAGCTCGGCCTTCTCGATTGCGATCTCGCGATCGAGGCCGGAGAGGACCTCACGCTTCTTCGACTCGTAGTGGAGTCGAATGATCGTCGTGACGGTGTCGCGGTAGTCCTTGGCGCCCTTCTCGTAGGCGTCGACTTCCTCCTTGAGGGCGCCGAGCGCTGCGACCTGCTGCGGCGTGGGCGGCGGCGGCGGCGGGTTCATCTTGCGTACCGCGGGCGCGCCTGAAGCGACGGGCGCGACCTCCGTACCGCCGTCGGTCGTGCTGGTCGTCGAGCCCGCGTCACCGCTCGTGTTCGTGCTCGGCGGCGCGCCGGCATCGGTCCCGGTCACGCCCTTCGGCGCGACCTTGGGCGCGGGCTTCGGGGCCGGCTTGGCAGGCGCCGGCTTCGCGGGAGCGGGCTTCGCGGGAGCAGGCTTGGCCGGCTGCGCAGCCACGATCCCCGGAACGGCGAGCGCGCTCGCGATGAACGCCGCGAACAAAGCCTTCTTAAGAGTCGTGATCGACATTCGAGGTGCTCTCACTTCTGCTCTTACCGCTCCGCTCACTTGCTCGCCGGCTTCGGTTCGCCGGAGTCGTCGAGGACCTCGCGGAGCTCCTCGTCGAGCAGCTGCTCCTCACGCGCCCGCTCCGTCTGGAGGTTGTGCACGCGATCGAGCTCCTCCTCGCGGACCTCCCACGCCTGCTCGGTGATGCCGACGTCGGCGCGGAGGATGATCCCGCGGAGCTTGTCGCGCACGAAGGTGAAGTTCCGCTTCGCGACCTGCCCGACGAGATCGTGGGCCTCGGCGTCGTAGGCGCCGAGCGTCATGTTGAAGCCGTTGATCTTCACACGCTCGTTCTCGACCTTGGCCTGCACCTCGCCGATGCGTGCGGCGACCTGGCGCTCGAGCTCGGCGAACTGTTGCACCAGGCGATCCTCGACGGCGCGCGCCTGTTCGAGGGCTGGACGCACCTTGCCGCCGTAGCGCTGCGCGCCGTTGCCGGCCTGACCCTGCGAGGCGAGCTGCACCTCGCGCTCCAGCGCGTCGCGGAACTGCACGCGTGCGACGGCGTCGTTCTGGTAGCGCGCGTCGCCGATGCCGATCTGGGCGCGACCGACCTCGATCTGCCGGCGCAGGTCGACGATCTCGCCCTGGCGCTGCTTGAGGAGGCGCTCGTTCTCGTCGAGCTCGGTGTTGAAGCGCTGCACGTCCGCGGGGGAGCGCGCGACGCCATGCTGAGCGTCCTCCTTGAGCATGCGTCGGAGGCCGTTGATGGTCGCGTTCAGGTAATCGACCTCGACCGCGCGCCGCGAGAGATCCTGCGAGACCGTGTTCCACTGACGCATGCCGGCGTAATCGCGCTCGGCAAACTCGCCGCTAGAGACGGGCAGACCGCTGACGATACCCTGGGCCTGACGGCGCTGCTCGCGGACCGTCGCGATGTCCCCCTGGAGGTCCTTCGGCTCCTCGTCATCCATGCCTTTGGCGATCGCGAGGCGCATCTTCGAGATGCGGTTGAGAAGCGACAGCGCGCGCTCCTCTCCGGCCTGCAGCTCGGGGAACGCGCGGACGCGGTTCGTGGCGTTCAGGATGATGTTGAGCTTGTCGATGAGCTGGTAGCTTTGACGGATCAACGTCTTGCACTGGTTGACGTCGTCGATGACCGCGAACGCCATCGGGCCGTCCTCCGCCTCGCGCGCCCAGCGGATCGCGAGCGGCGGGATCTGCTCGTTCTGATCGAGGAGGTCGAGCTGCTGCTGCGAGAGCTTCTCGTAGTACACCGCGGGCTCGGGCGAGCTGTCGATGAACGCCTCGAGCTTGCTCCGCATCGGCTCGTACTCCTCGCGCACGCCGAGGTAGAGCTGGAGCGACTTGTCGAACGCGCCCGCGCGCAGGAGGAGATCCGCACGGAGGAGCGTGCCGTCGCCGACGAGCGGCGAGCTGGGGTCGGCGACCTGGAGCACCTCGAGTGCGCGCTCCGCGCGCTGCACGTCGCCGAGCCGAACGTAAACCCACGCGAGCTCGTAGAGCATCGTGCCGAACTCGGGCGAGTCACGACCGACCTTCGAGTATGCCTCGGCGGCCTGCGTGTAGTTCTCCATCTCGTAGTGGAGACGACCGATCGCCATCCAGGCGAGGTCGATCACCTGCTTGTGCTCGTCGGTGTCGGGCGGCAGCTCGGTGACCGCGCGGAACTGCTCGATCGCCACCTTGAAGTTCGTAGGCGTGCGCGGGGCCGCGTCGGCGGGGGCGTTCGCGGGCGCGGCTGGCGGCGCGGTGGGCCGCGCCTGCTTGATCGCGACCATGCCCTGGAAGTA
>JAYTBL010001034.1:0-14179 GCA_043736975.1 Polyangiaceae bacterium | reverse complement strand
CGGTCCCGAGCGTTCCGCTCATCGTGCGCGGTGACGCGACGGCGCTCCAGCAGATCGTCGTGAACTTGTGCACGAATGCCGCCCACGCGATGCGTGACCGCAGCGGCTCGATCTCGGTGCGCCTCGAGGCGAGGGGTGAGCCTCCCGACGGCGAGGCCGTCCTCACGGTGCGCGACGCGGGCTGCGGTATCCCGGCCGACGTGCGGGAGCGGCTGTTCGAGCCCTTCTTCACCACGAAGCCGGTGGGCGAGGGCACGGGGATGGGGCTGGCGGTCGTCCACGGGATCGTCACGGCGCACGGCGGAGTCATCTCCGTCGAGAGCGCGCCCGACGCCGGCTCCACCTTTGCCGTTTCGCTTCCCTTGGTCAGCGGCGTCGCGGTGACCAAGGCGCCGGCGCCGCCCGCGATCGAGAAGGGAACGGGCCATCTCCTCATCGTCGAGGACGAGCGCGCGATCGCGCGGCTCTCTGCAAGAGCGCTCGAGCGCTCCGGGTACACCGTCGCGATTGCATCGGACGGAATGGAGGGGTTGCGGATGTTCTCGGCCGCTCCCGACGCCTACGACGTGGTTCTCACCGACCTCGCGATGCCTGACCTCACCGGCGACAAGCTGGCGCGCGCCATTCGGGTCGTTCGACCGAGGCAGCGAATCATCCTCGTGTCCGGGTATCTCGGCTCACTCACGGCAGGCGAAGCGCGCGACCTGGGGGTGAGCATCCTTCTCCCCAAGCCGTTCACGCAGCACGAGCTCGTGGACGCCGTCGGGCGGGTGCTCGCGGCCCCGCGCTGACCGCGCCTCCATCACGCCGTGCGCTCGCCACTGGCCAGGCGCTCGACCTGGAGATCGCGCACGTAATTGGCGACCGCGAGCGTACGGCGCCGGGCGGTAGTCGTAGGGGCAGCTCGTGCGATGCGGCCATGCGGTGCACGACATGCAGCGCGCTCTTCCGCTCGGCCTCCTCGAGGCGCGCGCCATGACGAACGACGTACACCATCGTGATCGCGGTGTGCGCCAGGTACCCCGGGTGGGCGAGCGCGAGCAATCACGAAGAAGTCGTCGCGCGGAGCCGCCTGCCGTGCGACGGTTGTGAGTGGAGGCGTGGGCCGTTCGTCCGCGCTCCAGAGTCTGCCCGTTCGTTGAAACTCGAGGCCTCCGTGTCGTCTACTGCCACTGTCTTCGCGTCGTCGATGCACGATCGGCTCCGCCGCGCGCTGCTGGACGCGTGCGCCGCCGTCGGCGCAGCGAACGCCTGCCTCCATACGCGCTCGAGGGATCATCAGCGGATCCTCTGCCAGGCCGTCACCGCGAGCTTCCGGCCGACGCGCCTCGCGCACGGCCTCGACCTCTCCGACTGCCCCGCCGTCCTAGAGGTTCTCGCTACCGGACGTGCCATCGCGATCGAAGACGCGACGGCCGACGAGCGCGTCGCGTCCGTGGCGCGCGCGCGCTACGGGCTCCGCTCGGTCCTGTACCAGCCGGTCGGTGGCGCCGCCGTCGTCATCTTCTCGCACCAGCAGCCGCACGCGTGGCAAGGGGCCGAGCTCGCTGCCGCTGCCGCCGCTGCCGAGCGCCTCGCGCAGCTCCTCGCGGAGCGAGGCGGCTCCCCCGACGAGCGCTACGGAGACACCGAGGCGCGCCTCCGCGCGATGCTCGACACCTCGGCGGGGATCGTGGCAGCGATCGACGATCGCTTGGTCGTGTACGAGGCCTCGGTGCCGCGCGGCTTCGAGCTCGGCGTGGCCGAGCTGCTCCAGGAGGTGCGGTCCGGTCAGCGCGGGGCAGAGGTGGAGCGCGCGCTGGCCGAGCTCTTCGCGCGTGAGCGCGAGGAGTACGAGGCCGTGCTGATGCTGGAGAGCGGCCCGACCGAGCTCCGGCTCCGCGTGCACCCGGAAGGCGCGGGGCGGGTCGAAGGCGTGCTGGTGGCGGCGCGCTCGCTCGCCGATACCGACGCGGCCGTCTCGCTGCTGCGCCGCGAGGAGCGGACCATCGCGCTCGGGCGCATCTCGGCGCGCGTCGCGCACGAGTTCAACAACATCCTGCAGATCATCGCGAACGCGGCCGACGTCCTCCGCGAGAGGTGCCCAGCCGAACCGCTCGACGGCATCGAACAGGCGGTGGAGCGAGGCGCGCGCCTCGCGAAGCAGCTGCTCCTGTTCGCCAAGCCCACGCCGGCGACGCGCATTCCCGTGCGGCTCGACAAGGTGCTCGACGACATGCGCTCGCTCCTCGAGAACGCCGTGGGCCAGGAGCACGTCATCCTCTTCGGCGGGCGGAGCTCCGGCACCGTCGAGGTCGACGTCGAGCAGCTCCGGCTCGTCCTCGTCAACCTCTGCCTCAACGCGCGAGACGCTTGCCCGCCGGGGTCACGCGTCGACGTCACCGTCATGGACGGCGTGATGAGCGGCGGCCGCCCCTGCGCTTCCCTCGAGGTGACCGACAGGGGCGGCGGCATGACCGACGAGGTCCGTGCGCGCGCCTTCGAGCCGTTCTTCTCCACCAAGGCGGACGGCCGTGGGACGGGCCTCGGACTGCCGACGGTCCGCGCCTTCACGGACACGCACGACGGAGAGGTCCACGTCGACACCGCCGTCGGCAAGGGGACCCGCATCCGGCTCGACCTGCCGCACATCGCTGCGCACCCGAGCCCGGCGGCGCCCCGGCCCAGCGGACGCTTGCGCGGAACGCGCCTGCTCGTGGTCGAAGACGAGCCGGCGACCGGAGTCTGGGTGCAGCGCGTGCTCGCGGCGGAGGGCGCCGAGGTGGCCCTGCATCGATCGATCGCCGGCGCGCTCGGGGAGCTGGAGGCAGGCCTCCCCGACGGCATCGTCCTCGATATGACCCTGCCCGATGGTCACGGCACGTCGATCCTCGAGGCCGTCGCGGGGCGGGTTGCGCCATCGCGGATCGTCATCGCTTCGGGCTATGCCGGGGTCGAGCGGCCTTCGCTGGTCGAGCTCGGCCACGCGTGGCTGGAGAAGCCGTACGGCCGCGAGGGCCTGGTCGCGGCCGTCGTGCGGGCCGTCGGCCGCGAGCTCCCGCCCGAGCCCTGACCCTGGCGAGCGACGACCGTGCCACCTCGCGCGTCGACAGGTGTGCCGTGATCGTGCTTCCACGGAAGCTCGATGCCGCGGAGCCCGCTGCGCCGGAACAACCTGGTCCCGTGCTTGGCCGCGATGAACGCGAAGTAGTCGCGCCACAGGAGCTCGAACGTGAGCCAGTAGGTGGACTCGTTCTCGACCCGTTCGCGCTCGTACCGCTTCACCTCGCCCGAAGACCTGCCGCGGCGAGAGGCAGCCGAGCGAGAGGCAGCCGAGCGAGAGCTTCGACGAGTAGTCGGCGCCGATCATCCCGTTGCGCGTCTCCTTGTACGTCTTCAGCAGATCCTGCTCCCAGACAGACGTAGCGCCGGAGGCGCGTCGTGGCCTCTGCCTCGCCGCCTTCGAACGCGAGGGCGGCGCGGAGACCGGGCTCGGGAGCGACGAGCCCCAGGTCCTCGATCGAGGGGACCTCACCGAGCGCGACCTCCTGGGTGATCTCGGGGAGCGCGCTCACCTCGAATGGCAGATCCTCTGGCGCGTGCAGGGTGTGGCCCCAGACGCCGCGGCACGGGACGGAGAGGCGCGCGAGCACGGCGCGCTCGACGGCGCGTAGGGCGTAGCGCGCCAACCGATCGGTCGACGCATTTCAGCTGCCGTGTCGAGGCGCTTCTTGGTCGACGTGGTGTCGGGTCGGCCGTCCCGTGCCCATGGGGGTGTTGACATTTGTCGAGAGGCGCGGATCGAACCGGGCTCGACGGACGATCGACGAGCGCGAGAGCTTAACTCATTTTCAACGCCGACCCCGGTCGCTACATGCATGGGGATGACCGCTTCGACGTGGGAGTCGCTGCTCCCTCCGCTCCTGGCGCTGTCCATCCCGCTCTCGTTCCTCTTCAGCATCGCGTTCACCTCGGTCCGTAGGCCGTTCCGTTGGGCGATCGTGGCCGCCTATCTCGGGCTCGGGTTGGCGTTGCTCACGGCGGCCGCCGGCATCGTCGCGGCGGACGCCGGTGCCGACGCCGTGCCGGCCCGTCTCGACGCGACGGGGGCGAGCGTCGCGCGCCTCGTCCACTTCGACGTCGTGACCCGGACGATGCTCCTCCTCGTCTGCTTCATCGCCGTCGTGATCGTGCGCTACTCGCGAACGTACCTCCAGGGCCAGGGGGACGCGCGGCAGGCGCGCTACGCTCGCGCGCTGCTCGCGACGCTCGCGGCGGTGACGATCCTGGTCCTCTCGAACCACCTCCACGTCATCGCGCTCGCGTGGATGGGGGCCAGCCTCGCGCTCCATCGGCTCCTCACGTTCTTTCACGACCGCCCGCAAGCGCTCGTCGCGGCGCACAAGAAGTTCCTCCTCAGCCGGCTCGCCGACGTGGCGATGCTCGTCGCGGTCGTCCTCGTCGCTCGTTCCGTGGGAAGCCTCGACCTCGACGCGATGGCGGCGTGGGCGCGAGCGAATCCGTCGCTGCCGATCGCGATGCAGCTCGCGACGCTGTCGCTGGTGCTCGCCGTGTCGCTCAAGTCGGCCCAGCTCCCCTTCCACGGATGGCTGATCCAGGTGATGGAGGCGCCGACCCCGGTGTCGGCGTTGCTCCATGCCGGGGTGGTGAACATCGGCGGCTTCGTCATGATCCGCCTCGCGCCCTTCATGGCCCACGCGCCGCTCGCGCAGACGCTCCTCGTGGTCATCGGGACGATCACGTCGGTGGTGGCGGCGCTCGTGATGACGACCCGAGGTACGATCAAGGTCGCGCTCGCGTGGTCGACGTGCGCGCAGATGGGCTTCATGCTGGTCGAGTGCGGGCTGGGCGCGTGGCACCTCGCGCTCCTCCACCTCGTCGCGCACTCGCTCTACAAGGCGCACGCGTTCCTCAGCGCGGGGACGGTCGTGAGCACGTGGCGGGGCCTCGCCATGGCGCGGCCGAAGGCGCCTGTCGCGCTCTCGCGCATCGCCTTTGCCTCGGTGCTGTCGCTCGGCAGCGTCGCGGCGAGCGTCGCGGCGGCGCATGCGCTGCTCGGCACCTCGGCCCCGAGCCCGACGCTGATGCCGCTGGCGGTGGTGCTCGGGCTCTCGCTCACCCCGCTGGTCGTTCGCGCGACGGATGACGGCGCCCGGTCCCTCCTCGGTGTCGTCCTCCGCGGCGTCTTCGTCGGCGCCCTCTACTTCGGCGGCCATGCCGTGGCGGGCCGTCTCCTGCGCGCCCCGGAGCCGGAGACGATGCCGGTCACCTGGCTGGTCGTCCTCGTCGGCTTCCTTATCCTCTTCGTCGTGCAGATGACCCTCGAGCACCGGCCGGACGGCGCGCTCGCGCACGCGCTCCAGCCGCGCCTCTTTGCCGGTCTCTACCTCGACGAGGTCTTCACCCGCCTCACCTTCCGCCTCTGGCCGCTCCGCCGCGAACCGGGCGCCGTGCCGCCGAGTCCGCGCGTGGCCGAGACGCTGGAGATCCCCTGATGGCGCGCGACGAGGTCGATCTCGCGATCGATCGGGCGTGCGCGCGGATCGCGCCCACCTGGCCGCTCGATCGGTTCATCGCCGTGAACCCGTTCTGGGGGATGATCGACGCGCCGCTCCCGGCCGTGTCCGCCCGGCTCACCGAGCTCTCGGGCGCGCGACTCCTCATGCCGCGTGCCTGGTTCCGCGAGGAGTGGCGAGCGGGGCGCCTCCTCGATCGGCACCTCGGGGAGGCGATCGCGGAGCGCGGCGACGCCCTCACCATCGCCGACCTCCACGCGCTGATGGAGAGCGCCGAGCCCGCGCCGGCGCGGCGCGCGCGGTTGATCGAGGTCGCCGATGCGCAGCGCGACCCCGGGCACGAGATGTCATGGAGCGACTTCATCACCCATAGCTCGAGCCAGTTCTGCCTCGCCTACTTCGACGACGGACAGGCGCGGCTGCATCCGAACCGCGAGGGCGGCCTCTACGCGAGCTGGAGACGGCAGGCGCTCCGGGACAAGAGCCCCGCGTTGCTCGGCTTCGGCGACTTCGCGAAGACCGCTCGCCAGGTGCCCGAGACCGCGCGCGAGATGACGAGGGTGGCGCTCCGCGACCTCGAGATCCCGTCGGGCGAACGCGAGGCGTACCTCACCGGCTTGCTGCTCGACGTGAACGGCTGGGCGGCGTGGTGCGCCTATCGTCGCTGGACCGCGCGGCTCGCCGGCAAAGACGACGGTGACATCGTCGAGCTCCTCGCGGTCCGGCTCGCCTGGGAGTGGATCCTCCTCCGGTCCGGAGGGAGCGACCTCGTCAGCCGCTGGCGGTTGGCGATGGCCGGCTGGAAGGCGGCCGGCGAAGCCGCGCAGAGCTCGCAGGCGAACGACTGGCTCCTTCAGCGCGCGATCGAGATGGCCTGGCAAGAGGACGTCTGCCGGCGGCTCCCCGAGGGATTCGGCGCGAAGGAGGCGACCGAGCCGGTCGCTGTCCAGGCAGCGTTCTGCATCGACGTCCGCTCCGAGGTCTTCCGCCGCGCCCTCGAGGCACAGGACGCCGACGTCGAGACCATCGGCTTCGCCGGGTTCTTCGGGATGCCGATCGAGTACCAGCCGCTGGCCTCCACGAGCGCCCGACCGCAGCTCCCCGGCCTGCTCGCACCGCGCTTTCGCGTCACGGACACCGGCGTGCCGGCGGAGCTCGCGACGCGTCGTGCAGCGCGGCTCGACGTCGCGTCGGCGTGGAAGACGTTCAAGACGAGCGCGCTTTCGAGCTTTGCGTTCGTCGAGTCGCTCGGACTCCTCTTCGGCGCGGAGCTGATCGCCGAGACGCTCGGTCGCGGAAGCGTGAGCTCACCGGAGCGCGCCGGGCTGACGGCGAGCGAGGACGCCCGCCGAAGGCCGAGGCTGACGGAGCTCGTCTCCGGTGGCCCCGTGGGGATCGAGGAGCGACGCGCGCTCGCCGAGGGAGTCCTCCGAGCGATGAGCTTGACGCGGCGCTTCGCTCGGCTCGTCGTCCTGCTCGGGCATGGCAGCCAGACGCGCAACAACGCCCTCGCCGCCGGGCTCGACTGCGGCGCGTGCTGCGGACAGACCGGCGAGGTCAACGCGCGGGCCGCCGCGGCGCTGCTCAACGAGCCCGACGTCCGGGCGGGCCTCGCCGCGCGGGGGATCGTGATCCCGGCGACCACCCGTTTCCTTGCCGGACTCCATGACACGACGACCGACCACGTCACGCTCTACGAGCTCGACGAGCTGCCTGCCTCCCATGCGGCCGACGTCGCGACGCTGCGCCGCTGGCTCGACCTCGCCGCGGAGCAGGCGCGCCGCGAACGCGCCCCGCGGCTCGGCCTCACCGGACTCTCGGACGAAGCGGTGCGCGCGGCGATCGAGGGGCGCGCCCGCGACTGGGCGCAGGTCCGCCCCGAGTGGGGGCTCACCAACAACGCGGCGTTCATCGTCGCGCCGCGCGCGCACTGTCGCCACCTCGATCTCGCAGGCCGCGCCTTCCTTCACGACTACCGGTTCGAGGAGGATCCGGAGTTTGCGATCCTCGACCTCATCATGACCGCGCCCATGGTGGTGGCGCACTGGATCAACCTCCAGTACTACGCCTCCACCGTGGACAACGTCCGCTACGGGAGCGGCAACAAGGTCCTGCACAACGTGGTCGGCGGCCACCTCGGCATCTTCGAGGGCAACGGCGGCGATCTGCGCATCGGCCTCTCGCTGCAGGCGCTCCACGACGGCGCGCGCTGGGTACACACCCCGCTTCGCCTCAGCGTGTTCATCGAGGCGCCGTGTGCGGCGATCGACGCCGTCCTCGCCAAGCACGACCAGGTCCGCGCGCTCGTCGACAACGAGTGGCTCCATCTCTTCCAGTGCGATGCTGCGGCGGGCGTCGTCCGCGTGCGTCGCCGACAAGAGTGGACGGTCACGCGCAGCGCCCCCCCCGGGTGTCAATGAGGATAGACTACGGGGCGCGCGGAGAATCATGAGCGCGGACCGCACGAGCAGCCTACTTCCGCCGCCTCCGGACGAGGAGGATGCGCGCGATGCGTCGCGCGACGTCGCCTCCGTGGGGCGCGCCGCGACGCGCGCGCTCGCGACGGGAGAGGCGCTCGTCCGCGCCCATCTCGACGCGCAAGGGACCTACGAGGGTCGCCTCCTCCGCGACATCCTGCACGCGGAGCGGTTTCGTGCGCGCTTTCTCCTCGCCCTCCCGGCAATCGCGCTCTTCTTGCTCGTCGTGCAAGGCAACTCCGATCCCGAGGCCGTCGCCGCCGTCCTCCACGGCAAGTTCGATCGCACGCCGGTGGGCTTCTTTCTCATGATGGTCGCGGCCTTCGAGCTCTACGTCCTGGTCTGGCTCGGCCGGCTGCTGTCGCGCGGCGAGCGGCCCTCGGTGGTGCGGCGGTACCTGCACGCGCTCGTCGAGACGAGCATGCCGACCGCCGTCATCCTCTACTACGCGTCCATCGACGGGCCGGCCCAGGCGCTCCTCATGCCCGTGGCCTTCGTCTATTCGATCTTCATCTTGCTCTCGACCCTCGGCCTCGACTTCTTCCTGTGCGCGTTCACCGGCCTCGTCGCGTCCGTGGAATACGCGTCGGTCGCGCTCTTCTGGCATGGCGACGACGCGGCGCTCCCTCCTTCGCTCTCGACCGTGCCCCATCATCTGGGCAAGGCCGCGATCCTCCTCGTGGGCGGCGTTGCGGCGGGGTTCGTGGCGACCCGCCTCCGCGGCAGCTTCACGCGCGCCATCGAATCGCTCGCCGATCGCTCGCGCATCCTCGGGGTGTTCGGCCAGCACGTGTCCCCCGAGGTCGTCGAGCGCCTCGTCGAAGGCCGGGCCGACGTGAAGAGCGAGCAGCGTGAGGTGTGCGTCATGTTCCTCGACATCCGGGACTTCACGGGGTTCTCGGAGACGAAGAGCGCGGCCCAGGTCGTCGACTATCTGAACGTGGTCTTCGAGTCGACGATCGAGGCGGTCGTGCGTCGGCACGGCATCGTGAACAAATTCCTCGGCGACGGCTTCATGGCCGTCTTCGGCGCACCCATCGCGGACGACAACGCGAGCCGCGCCGCGGTGGAGGCGGCGGTCGACATCGTGCAGCGGATCGCCGACCTCGTCGCCCGCGGGGCGCTGCCCCCCACCAGGGTCGGCATCGGCCTCCACACCGGCGCGGCGGTCGTCGGGAACATCGGCTCGACGCAGCGCAAGGAGTACACGGTGATCGGCGACGTCGTCAACGTCGCTTCACGAATCGAGGCCCTGAACAAGGACCTGCGCTCGCAGATCCTGGCCTCCGACGCCACGTGGACCCAGGCGGGCTGCTCCGCGATCGAAGCCGTCGTGCACGAGGACGTCGAGATCCGAGGCAAGAAGCAGCGCATGCGGCTCTGGCAGATCGGATGACGTCAGTCTGGCGTCAGCTGCGACCTCCGAAGCGAAAGGGGCCGCCCCCGTGCGACCGCGCGCGGGCGATACGCCGCCGATCGGATCGCTGCTCGAGAGGCCGCAGCAGCCGCACCCACGCCGCGTCGCGCGTCGCCCGGTAGGTCACCCAGGCCGCGAGGGGCGTCGCGACCGGCTCCCCCGAAGGACCCGTGGCGAGAGCCACGATCCACGGCTCGTCGCCGGGCACGTGCCAGAGGGGGGGCTGCCCCGCGCCAACGATGACGACCGTGCGGGTCGGTTTGTCGTAGGTGATTCGCAGTGCGTACAAAGGGGCAACGGGACGGTTGCACGGCTCAGCCATCGAGGTAGGGCGTCCATTGAGAACGCACGCGTTCGCGTGTACGAGGGACGCGTGAAAGCGACGCCCCTCGTCTTCCGCCTGCTCGTCGTGCTGATTGCGCTCCTCGCGCTCCTCGCGCTGACCGGCTCGGCCTTCGCCCAGAAGAAGGGCGGTGGCGCGCGTCCGCCCGCGCCGAAGCACGAGCCGCCGCCGCCGCCCGAGCCCGCTCCGCCGGAGCCGGAGCCGGCGCCCGCTCCGACAAAAGAGGAGCCCGAGCCCGAGGGCCAGTCGATGGCGCTCGTGGTGTTCCTCGAAAAGCTCACGAAGTTCGACCTCGGGCCGGGCGTGTACAACGGCGAATTCTACCTCGTGTTCCACTGCGAGAAGGAGCCGTGCAAGCCCGATCCGCACCCCACGAACGGCAAGTTCGCGTCGCGTGAGCAGGAGAAGTCGGGCGACCCGCTCGTCACGATCTTCAAGGTGAAGGCGGAGCTCGAGGCGGTCATCGACCTCTCGGAGTTTCCGTTCGATACGCACGTCTTGCCGCTCAGCGTCGAGGACAAGAACGAGACGGTCACCTATCACTTCGATCCCGCGCTGAACGACGCCTACCTGAAGGCGATGGGCATCACGAGCACCGTCAGCCCCGAGGCGAAGCTCGCGGGCTGGACGCTCGACAAGAACCTGCGCGCCCACGTCGTGAAGCAGAAGATCGGGGCCATGGTCGACGAGCAGCTCGTGTTCGACATCGCGATCTCGCGTCCGACGCTGGCGTCGCTGTTCAAGACGTTGGTCCCCGTGTTCTTCATGGTCTTCGTCGCCGGCTTCACGCTGCTGCTCAAGCCCAAGAGCGCGGGCGGGCGCCTCTCGGCGGCCACGGGCGGGCTCATGACGGTCGTCATGTTCCATCTCAGCGCGACGTCTACGCTGCCGCCCCTCGGCTACCTGACGCGGATGGATAAGTTCATGATCGCGACGTACCTCGTCTATCTCGTGAACATCATGTTGGCGGTCGCGATCGTTCGTTTCGACGAGAAGAAGAACGACCGGAACGCCGAGCTCGCCTACCTCGTGGCCGGCGGGCTCATCCCGGGCGTCGCGCTGCTGTCCTGGGTGGTCGTCTTCCTCAAGGTGGCGTGACGCCGGACGACTCGGCGGCGGCCGCCGCTGCGGCACGCCCCGCGCTCGTGCGCGGGCGAATCACGGCCGCGTAGAGCACGACGAGCAGCGTCAGCCCGACGAACACACCGAACACGCCGAGCGGCAGCGCGACGGCGAGCTTCGGGTCCACCACGGGCTTCTTCGGCTCCTCGGCGGGCTTCGGGTCGGCTGATGGCGGGGTCGCGGCGGGCGCCGCCGCTGGCGGCGGCGCAGGCACGAGGGCGGCGGGAGGCGCGGCGACGAACGGCGGCAGCGAGGCGGGGGCCTGTGGCTGCGGACCCAAGGGCGGCGGGGGTGGTTGCATCATCGTGAGGGTCTGAGGGGCGGGCGGGACCGGAGGCGAAGACGGGGAGAGAGGCGGAGGCACGGGCGCGATCGCCGCGAGCGGCGCGGCGGACTGCGGCGAGAGCGGGGTCGCGGGCTTCGATGGTGCGATGCCCATCGTTGCGCTCGGGCGCTGCTGCGGCGGCGGTGTGATGGAGGTGCGTGGGGGCGTCGGCGGCTTCGGTGGGAGGCTCGACGTCGACGCTCCGCGCACGCGATTCAGCGCCGCTGCCAGTGTCTCGTCGCGGCGGATCACCTCGGTCGGATCGGCCTCCGACGCGGGTGGTTCGGGCGGCGGCGCGGGGGACGGGGGGACCGTTGCCAGTGCCGCGGGGGCGGGCGACGACTCGAGATCGCTCTCGAGGTCGAGCGTGTCGAGCGCGGCGGCCAGCTCGCCGATGGTCAGCACCGGCTGCCACTGCGTGGTCCCCGCCGGCGCGACGTGCGCGTCCTTCGGCACGCGCCCCGCGGCGAGCCCGCGAACGAGCAGCTCGGTCGTGACGGGCCCCACGTGCTCCCCCTCGGCCTGGTAGACGAGCCACACGGGACGACAGGTAACAGCTCACTGTCCGCAGTTCGAGACCGAACTCGCTCTCCGAAGCATTCGCCTCACCCAGGCGGCGATTTGGCGAAACATCAAATGGCGCAGCCGGCTACGGCTTCGGCGGAGCGTCGAGAGACTTCTCGAGCAGCCCGCGTGTACACACGAGCTTCGCGGCCGGGTGCTTCGCCTTCACGGTCGCGACTGTCGCGGCGGGGGTGCGATATCTCGCGGGCGTCTTGCTGTCGACGGACGTGTGCAGCTCGAAGCCGTAGACCTTGCCGCTCTGCACGCGGACGAGCACGCCGTCGTCGTTGTACGGCCAATCCTTCAGCGACGCTCGGAGCGCGATCACCTCTTGCTCGGAGACATCTTCCTCGCGGCCGAGCATCACGAAGGGCACGACGCAGCCTGCGAAGTACGGGGGAGGCTCATTCTTGGAGAGCATCACGCGTTGAGGGTCGTCGGAGAAACCGAACTCCTCGACCTCCTTGGGCGCTTGGGTGTGAAGGAGGAGGCTCGTTCGGAGCTCCTGTCCCGTCGCCGCCACGAGCCAGACGTCCGATGCGTTCCGCGCCATCACCGACGTCATGACGAGCCACGGGTCGACGGGAACGCGCTCGAACCGCAGCTCCGGGAAGTCAGCACGCCATAGCCTCGACGGCTGTGACGGCCGGTCTCCCCAACCGGGCTCGCCCGACACGATCCACACGGACCCGTCGTCGCCGGTGGAGAGAGAGATCGGGACCTCCTCGAAGGGGAGCTTTACCTCCGCCCACTCGCTACCGTCGAAGCGCGCGAGGTAGGCGAGGCGCTTCTCTCCGAGCGTCCCGACCACGAGGGCCTCGCGCTCGTTGCGTCCGCGCGCGAGCGCCCGGGCCTCGCCGCGGAGCTTCACCGGCTTCGCGTAGACGCCGTCTGCGAAGTCCCAGATGTGGTTGCGCTCCCACTCGCCTTCGCCGACCTCGAGGCCGGCGAGCGCGAAGATGCGACCGCTCTCGTACGCGACGAAGTCGCCGGCGATCGAGGCAGCCTTCTTCGGCCACACGGGCATTGCGGGCGGTCTCGGGCCTGCGAGGAGCTCGAAGCGGCCCCTGCGAACCGCGAAGGGCCCCATGACGCTCGAGCTCTCTCCGGTCCAGCCGAGGAGTCTGCCATCCGACCACGTGCGCGCGAACGCGAGATGGCCGTTGAAGCGCTTCGGCGCCAGTGTCTTCTTCTCGACATCGAGCAGGAAGCTCTCGATCACCGTCTCCGATCGACCGCCTGCGATCGCCATCTCGACGTAGACGGCATTCGGCCACACACCGGCGATGCGGCCGATGTCCCAGCCCGTCCCGTCGTGGATCTCCGCGTGGTGCGTGCTGATCGGCTCGAGCGGCGCCACGGACCCATCCGGGGAGAGCACGAACGCGTAGCCCGCGCCGCGCATCGAGCCGAGGACCGGGCTGTTCTCGATGCGCTGCAGCTCCACCGTTCCGCTGGCGCGCGCGACGAGCGAGAACGCCGACGCCACGGTCGCTGCGTCGGTCGTCGAGGCGTCGGTCGTGAGGTCGGCGTGGACCAGCACGTCACGGGATACCGTGTCCGCCTTGCGCTTGCAGGCAAGCGGCGAGAGCGCGCACAGCGTCGAGGAGAGAAGCGCGAAGCGAACGGCATGGGCTCTCAGGGACATGGACTGGCGCGCTCCTCGGCGCCTTCGAGGCTCTTCGTCCACACCGGGATGTGCGCGGACACTTCTGCATTACGTTCTCGCGGGCTGCGCGGCTGCTCGACGCGTTCGAGGGCGATCTCGATCCGGAGCGGGAGGCCGCGACCGCGTGGGCCGACGTCGAGCTCGAAGCATGGCTCGAGCGCGGCGCCCACGCGGTCATCGGTCGCCTCGATCTTCGACGACGCGCCGTTCGGAAGGCGCACGCTTCGGAAGTGCCGGTAGAGGTAACGCTCCGCGCTCGCGACGACCTTCCCGTCGCCAACGGCGTCGACGCGGACGACCAGCCGCCGGTAGAGATCGCCGGTCGGAAACGCGTGACCGATCTCGCCGGGCTTCAGGCGAAAGGACACGCGCGTCGCATCGGCGCGCGCGACGTCGGCGACGAGCGCCTGCGTGAGCATCGCCGGGGTGACGCGAAACGCGTGATCGTGGTGAGCGCGCGCCTCCGTCACGAGCGGCATGTGACAGGTGGAGCAAGCCTTGTCGGCGAATGCGCTCGCCGCGTGCTCGCTCGCCGTCTTCTGCATGAGCGTCGTCCCCGCCGGGAACTTGAATTCGTGACAGGTCGCGCAGGCTCGCGCCGCCGCGTGCTTGCGAGCTGCGTCCGGCGCCGCGTGATCGCGATCCATTCCCGCATGGCAGTCCGTGCAGCCGATTCCGCGCTCGCGCGCATCGTCGGGGGTCGCGAAGGCTGGATCCGCCGAGGGGGCGTGACACTTTCGGCAGAA
>JAYTBL010001033.1:0-2521 GCA_043736975.1 Polyangiaceae bacterium | reverse complement strand
ATCGGTGATCGAAGCGAACTGCAACTGCGGGAGGGTGACCGACCGTGGGAAGGAAGCAGGGAGCGAACCCGCGGGCTGACGAACAGAAATCGGATAGGGGGCGAAGGCGAGCGGGACGAGCGTGCGAGAAAGCGCGAAGTTCCCGATGACCAAGCTCGGCCTACGTAGATCCGGCGGCTACGCGGGGAAGGGTGATGTTCTTCCCTGGGGAGATCTCGCTTCGCGCCTGAAAGCGCGACGCGGCACGACAGCGTGTCGCGGCGCGAGAAGTCCGCAGACGCCGGGGTACGCCGCCGGAGCCGAGCAGGGTCGCCCCCGAACCTCGGAAGCCTCTGCCGACGGAAGGGCCGAACGGAGAGGAGAGCGAGACGGGCCGCTGGTGGAAGCACTCGGCACACGCGCTCAACCGCGCTCTGCCGATACGCTACTTCGACGGCCTCGGCCTTCCGAGGCTCGCCACGTGACCACAACTCTCCGAACCGCCGGATGCGGATCCGCACGTCCGGTGGTGTGGCAGGGGTCGCCGGGCACTACCCGGCGCCCCTATGCCGATCTCCATCGCCTGTGGCGAACGTCCTGCTCCGCAGGCCGAAGAGCCGCGACTTCTCCGTCTCATCCGTGCGAAAGCACGGGTCGCGGAAGGCGAATCGGGGAGGCTCGCGAGCGAAGCGAGGGGGACGAAGTCCCCACCTGATTTAGCGCTGCGAAAGCCAGGCGGTGAGGTCTGCGCCCTCTTCGAGCACGACCAGGACCGCGTCGATGGTGATCGACGAAACGACCGTCCCCGCAGGCGCGACATGCACGCCATTCGCGTCGCGCCAAACCACCACCCGCACCGCCTGCGAGGTCTGGATCGCGGGGTCGTGGATTGTCGACTGCGGCGGGCGCGCCGAGGGGAGCGGGACCGGCGCCGGAGCGAGGGGCGCGCCGAGGGGCGCCGGCACGGGCACCGCGAACGCGGTCAGACGGTCGCCCGTCGGCATGTGGTCCATCTCGTCGCCGGTGAGGTTCTCGGTCGGCGATGCGTCCCACTCCGCCGCCGAGCGCTCGCGATGGGGCTGGAGATCCTCGAGGCGCGCAACCACCGTGGGCTCGGGATCGGAGCGCATCCGGCGCTTGCCGCGATTCACCGCGGGTACCGCGAACGTCGCGGTCTGCTCGAGAGGACCGGCCGCGCGGATCGCCAGATCCGCCGCTTCGCCGTCGAGGGCGCGGAGGGGCGCGGTCTCGTTGACGTGCGCGGTCGCCGCGCGTGCTTCCTGATCGAGATTCTCGCGCGAGCGTCGGCGCGGCTTGGGACGCTCCGAGGCCACGCGCGGCGGGAGGACGGCGCGCCCTTGCAGCGGCGCATGCTTCGTCTCGCGCTCGCCCTGCGGCGAGGAGAACGGACGGGGCGCAGCCGCCGGTGGCGGGGACGCAGACATGACCGAGGGCGGGGGCGACGAGCGCGGCGACGAATGCGCCACCGAGGGCAGAGGGATCGGCGGCGAGGAACGCGCGGCGGGCGCACCTGGCGAGGACGGCGACGACCACGCCGACGGCGCTGACGGCGAGGACGAGATCGGTGGCGACGGGGCTGGCGGCGGCGGCGCCTGCGAGCGCGTGGTGGTCGGGCTCACGCTCGGCGGCTGCGCGTAGATCTCGGGCGGCGCGCCGCCGGCGAGGCCGGGGCCTTCACCGATCGACGCGCGCGAGCGCCGCGCGACGATGGTCGCGAGCTCGGAGGCGGCCTTCGCGAGCTCGAGGGCCCGCTCGTCGTTCTCGACCTCGGAGGCAGCCTCGGCGGCCTTCCGCACCCACTTGATGCCCTCGAGATGATCGCCACGCGCCCACATGGCCTCGGCCGTGGAGAGAGACCAGGAGACGTCCTCGACGTCGTCCGGCCTCGCCTCGGGGACCTGCGGTAGGGCGAGCTCGTCTTCGGCAGCCATGGATCGTTCGACCCCGATCGTCGGTGAACGACGGCCGAATGGCAAGCGTTTCTCTGCTTTTCCCAGGGCGTGTCGGCGCTGGTCTGCGCGCGCCGAATGGGGCAGTCTCTTCGGATGCGCCTCGCGCTCTTGGTGCTGGTGGTCCTGGCAGCGTCGGTCTTCGGATGCGGTGGCGGCGTCGGGCCGGCCGCCGCGCCCGCCGCGCGCGGAAGCGAGGCCACACCGGAGCCGCTCCTCGTGCCGCTCGCGCGCGCGCCCGCGCCGGAGCGCGCGGAGGACGCCGGGCTCGCGCCCACTTCCGACAGACGCGAGTCAAAGGTACCCACGCCGCGCGAGCGGCTGGAGGAGACGGCGAAGCGTCATCGCTCACCCGTGCTGGACGAGCCGACGGCGCGCGCCGCCCGCGTCGCGCCTGGCACCTACGCGTGCCGGATCGACTCCATGTACAAGCTGCGGCCTTGCACCGTGACGAAGGACGAGCACGGCTTCACGCACATCGCGATGCCGGGGTCGCTGCTGGGCTTCGAGGGCGTCCTCTACGACGACGGCGCCGCGATGATCCTCGACGGCACCAGCGCCGACCGCCGACC
>JAYTBL010001032.1:0-2522 GCA_043736975.1 Polyangiaceae bacterium | reverse complement strand
CGACGATGAGGTTGTTCCCCTTCTCGAAGCGGCGAACGACGCCCTTGATGAGGTCGCCCTTCTTGTCCTTGAACTCCTGGAAGATGAGATCGCGCTCTTCGTCGCGAACGCGCTGGATGAGGACCTGCTTCGCGGTCTGCGCCGCGATCCGTCCGAAGGAAGAGCGAGCCTGCTTCACCATGAGGAGGTCGCCGAACTCCTTATCCTGGTCGGCGGCCTTCTTGGCGTCGTTCGGGTGCCAGAAGATCTGGAAGCCGAGCTCCTCGCCGATCTCCGCCTCGAGGCCGGCGCTCTTCGCGTCCTCCTCGGCGATCTCGCGTTCGTCGTCCGACACGTCATCGACGACGGTCATGAACTGGAAGAGGTCGACCTGCCCCGTGTCCTCGTTGAAGGTAGCCTGGAGCTCGCGGTTCGGACCGAAGACGCTCTGGGCGGCCTTCAGGATGGCCTCCTCGACGGTCTTCACGAGGCGACCGCGATCGATGCCCTTTTCCTTGGCGACCATTTCGAGCGCCTGGAGGAGATTCCCTTCGCTGGGCGCGACTTGCTGCTGAGTGGCCATGGCTTTCCTCTTCGAACCAGTCTGCTGGCTATTCTTGAAAGAGCTGGCGGTGTCGTTCTGGGACAACATCAGGCCTTCCTTTTCTTTTTCGGAGACTTCGTAGCGTGCGTCGTGGGTCCGGGGCGACCAGGTTTGGGAGCGGGACCGAATTCGAAGACGAGCCGCGCGCTCACGACGTCGTCGAAGGGAATGTCGAAGCTCTTCGCGCCGTCCTCGAGGACGATGGTGGGCCCTTCGACCTTGGCGAGCTTCCCGACGAGGACCTTCTGGCCCGCGACGCCGGACCGAAGCTTCAGCTTCGCCTTCTCGCCGACGAAGCGGGCGAAGTCCGCCTGCTTGCGGAGGGGACGCTCGACGCCGGGCGAGCCGACCTCGAGGTGGTACCGGTGCGGGATGGGGTCGGCCTCGTCGAGGGCAGGGCTGAGATCACGCGCGATGTGCGAGCAGACCTCGAGGTCGATGGCCGCGTCCTTGGTGTTCAGCTTCTTTTCCATCGAGCCGAGACGCTCGACGTAGATGCGAAGGACCCACCCGTTCTCGTTCTTCAGCTCGAAGTCACAAAGCTCGGCGCCATGAGCAGACACGACGGGTTCGATCACGGCCTGGAGGCGTGTTCGATCGATGCGATCGGGGGTCGAGGTGCTCTTGGGGGCTTCTGCGTGCATTGCGTCGGCAATCAGAAAAAAGACAAAAAAATGGCGGGCCACGCAATTGGGGTCCGCCAGGCGACACCGTCCAATTTGGGGTCGCATAGATAGCCTGGAACCAGGCGCCGATCAACCTGCTCCCGATGTGTCGCACGATGGGGTCAGCGGCCCTCGATCCGCCGCTTCAACCAGCTGGAATCATTACGGGGCCAGCGGGAGCCGGACCTCGAAGCGCGCGCCGCGCCCCGGCTCGCTCCAGACGTCGATGCGCCCGCCGTGGTCCTGGACGATCCCGTAGCTCACGGACAGGCCCAGTCCGGTGCCCGCGCCCACGTCCTTCGTGGTGAAGAACGGATCGAAGATGTGGGGCAGGTTCTCCTTCGTGATGCCCGTCCCCTCGTCCTCCACAGCGATGCACGCGCTCCCTCGCTCGGCACGGGTCCCGATGCGCAGGACGCCGCCCGTGGGCATCGCGTGGAGGCCATTGATCACCAGGTTCGAGATCACCTGCTCGATCTCGGACGCGTGGATCTCGACGAACAGCGCGGCCGCGGACACCGCGATCTCCAGGCGCGTGCTCCCCTTCTTCGCCATCGGCGTCAGCATCGCGGCCGTCGCCTCCACGATGATGTTGACGTCCACGCGGGTGGTCGTCGTCGCCGCCCTCGCCCGAACTCCAGCAGCTGGCGGATGATCCCGCTGATGCGGTGGGTCTGCTTGACGATCCCCGCGAGCAGCCCGTCGCGCCGCTCCGGGGTCACCCGTGCCCCGTGAACGAAATCCAGAGGCTGCTGACCGACGCCAGCAGCGCGAGCAGGGCGCCGAAATGACGACCGCGGTACCACGCGCCGAGCGCGACCGGGGCGAGGTAGAGGAGCGTGAAGGTGACGTCGACGCCAGTCGCGTAGTCCCCGAGCGTGCAGCAGAGGAGCAGCGCGAGCGCGAGGGGCACCACCCGCGTGCGGGTCATCGGCGCGCCGTACCGCCGCTGTCGTCCGAAGCGGAGAGAACCGCGCGGACTCGATCACGCAGCAACTGCATGGTGAATGGCTTCTCCAGCAGCTCGGCGCCGAGGCGCTCGGCGCTGCGGCGCACCTCGCCGTCGGCGAAGGCCGTCATGAGGATGACGGGGCGCATCCAGTGCGCGTCGCGCAGCGCGCGCAGCATCGCCAACCCCTCCTCGCGCAGGGTGAACGCCAGGAGCTCACACATGAGCGGGTCGTCGTCGGCCACCGCGATCTTCCGCGGTGGCTGGATCGCTGGGACATCCATCACGCCCCCGTTGTTCGTAGTCGGGTTCGCAGCCGGCGGCG
>JAYTBL010001031.1:0-2523 GCA_043736975.1 Polyangiaceae bacterium | reverse complement strand
GAGAAGGGCCAGTGGTACTTCCAGCGCTACATCACGCAGCTCCCCTCGGAGGGCGAGATCGTCCTGTTCGATCGCAGCTGGTACAACCGCGCCGGCGTGGAGCGGGTCATGGGCTTCTGCAACCAGGAAGAGCTCGAGGAGTTCTTCCGCGCCGCGCCGGAGTTCGAGCGCATGCTGGTGCGCTCCGGGACCGTGCTCCTCAAGTACTGGTTCTCCGTCAGCGACGACGAGCAGGAGTAGCGCTTCCACGCGCGCATCGAGAACCCGGTCAAGCGCTGGAAGCTGAGTCCGATGGTTCTCGAGGCGCGCGCGCGCTGGGTCGACTACTCGCGCGCGAAGGACGAGATGTTCGCGAAGACCGACACCAGCGAGGCGCGCTGGTGGGTGGTGCCGGCTGACGAGAAGAAGCGCGCGCGCCTCAACTGCATCGCGCACTTCCTCGACAGCATCCACTACAAGGACCTCACGCCGAAGCGCCTCAAGCTACCGCCCCGCCAGAAGGCGAAGGGTTACAAGCGGCCGCCCGAGGAGATGCAGCACTTCGTCCCCGAGAAGTACTGATCGGGAATCTCGCGCTGCGAGCGCCGAGCCGGCGTGCGATCACGGCGCGCCGTGCTTCGCGAAGAGGCGGCGGAATCCTTCGTTGGTCACGGGGTGTACGACGCGAAGGCGGACGTGCAGAGCGTAGACGCCGTGGCGCGCGGCGGCGAGCAACGTGCGAACGAGGAGCTCCTCACACGCGAGCGCGGTGGCTCAGGGAGCCGGCGGCTCGGGAGGCGAGACCGGCGCCGGAGGCGTCGTTGCGGTGGAGGGCGGTGGCGTTGCCGATGACGCGGAAGGCGACGCGCCGGCGGAAGGCGACGCGCTGGCCGAAGGCGAGGCGCTGGCGGACGGCGAGGCCAGCGCGGGCAGCGAGGCCGACGCCGACGCCGACGCCGACGCCGACGCGAGCGGCGAGGCGGATCCCCCGAGCGGCGACAGCACGGCCGGACGAGGCTGCGCGGTCGAGGCGGTCGCGCGCTGCGAGAGGACCGGCGCAGCGGGCTTCGCGGAGGGCGCGGGCGCGCTGGGCGGCGCGGCGGGCCCGCTCGCGGTCGACGACAGCGCGGGCCCGGGGTCCGTCGGACGGCTCGCAGGAGGCAACGGCGAAGTGGCGCGTGCGCGCAGCGCGGTGAGCGTGTCCGGAAAGCCGACCACGACCACGAGAGCCAGCACGCCGGCGACGACCAGCGCTCCGACGACCCAGGAGCGGGTCCGCGAGGCCGGCGCCTTCTTCAGCTCCGTGGCCGCCCACGGCGACGCGGTCTCGCCTTGCGGCCCGGTCACGACCTCGCGACGCGTCGAGGGCGCCGCCCCCGTCACCCCTCCTCCCGTGGTTCGCCCCGGCGCCTCCGCGAGGCGCGCAATGCGCGCGAGCGTCGGGGCCGACCGCTCCGGCGCGAACTCCGCCAGCGCCGCGGCGAGCTCGCCGACGTCCGCATACCGTGCGCTGGCCTGCTTCTCGAGGCACTTCGTGATGACCGCTGCCAGCCCGGCGTCGAGATCAGCGCGTTCGATCGGTGGCGCCGGCCGGACGAGCACCGCCGTGCACAGCTGAGGAAGGCCGGCATCCTGGAACGGCGGATGGCCCGCGATGAGCTCGTAGAGGATGATGCCGAGCGACCAGATGTCCGAGCGGCCGTCGATGTCGTGCGAGAGCGAGAGCTGCTCGGGCGACATGTAGAGCGGCGACCCCATCAGATCCTGGGTGTTCGTCATCTTGCCGCCCGCTGCGGCGGTCGTGACCTTCGAGATCCCGAAGTCCACCACCTTCACGACGCGCGCGGTGTCCTGACGCTCCGCGAGGAACAGGTTCGCGGGCTTCAGGTCACGATGGATGATCCCCGCCGCGTGCGCCTCGGCCAGCGCCGCGCATGTCTGCAGGACGTAGTCGACCGCGTCGTCGATGGGGAGCTGGCCGGATTCGCGGAGGAGCTGACCGAGGTCCTGGCCCTCGAGGTACTCCATGACGATGAACGGCTCGCCGGAGTCGAACGTCCCGACGTCGGTGACGTGAACGACGTTGTCGCTCCTCAGTTTCGCCGACGCGCGTGCCTCTCGCGCGAACCGCTCGACGGCGGACGCGTTGGCAGCGGCGGCGGGCAGCAGGAACTTGATCGCGACCAGCTGGTCGAGGTCGATGTGGGTCGCCGCGACGACCATCCCCATGCCGCCCTGCCCGAGCACGCGCTCGATGCGGTACTTCCCGGCGATGACATCGCCGACGGCCGGGTGGGCGGATGGCGCCTGAGCGGGGACGTCCAAGGGCGGGGTTCGTTGAGGGGGCAGGTGGCGAGAAGCACTGGAGTCTCGGGCCGTGTCCCGCGGCTGTCAAGGCAAGCAGCACGGCCCTTGACGAGGGGGAAGTGTGCGCCGTTGGCCTTGCCGTGAACTTTCCTGACCTGTTCCGTGGACCTCGATCTCGCGGGCTTCGGCGTCGCGCAGCATGCAGAGGACCGCGGCGCTGCGCTTCACGCGGCGCGT
>JAYTBL010001030.1:0-2524 GCA_043736975.1 Polyangiaceae bacterium | reverse complement strand
CGCCGGTGTCGGATCTCGTCAGTGTAGGAGGAGTCGTTCGATGAGCATTCTCAACGCCATGTATTCGGGTGTGTCGGGTCTCTCCGCGGAGTCGGATGCCCTCGGCATCGTCGGAGACAACGTCTCCAACACCAACACCGTCGGCTTCAAGCGCTCGCGCGCGCAGTTCGAGACGCAGCTGGGCGGTGCCGTAGGCAAGAGCATCGGGGCGGGAGGCGGCGTGAAGCTGGCTCGCAGCCAGCAGATCTTCGCGCAGGGCACGCTGCAGACGACCGGTCAGGCGACCGACCTCGCCCTCTCGGGCGACGGCTTCTTCGTCGTCAAGGGGAGCCTGGGCGGCGCCCCCGGCCAGTTCTACACCCGCGCCGGTCAGCTCACCGTGCGGAACGACGGGACGCTCGTGAACCCGGCCGGCATGGCGGTGCAGGGCTACGCCGCGGCTCCCGACGGCTCGTACTCGTCGTCGATGTCCGACATCAAGCTTCCCAACGCCGCGCTCCCGCCGCGCGCCACCGCCAGGATGTCGGTCACCGCGAACCTCGACGCGACGAGCACGCCGCCAGCCGCCCCCTGGGACCCGCAGAACCCCGGCGCGACCTCGAACATGGCGACCTCGATGACCACCTACGACTCACTCGGCACCGCGCACACGGTCGACGTCTACTTCCGCAATACCGCCCCCGGCCAGTGGGAGTACCACGCGCTCGCCAAGGGCGCCGAGGTCGCGGGCGGCACGCCCGGGCAGAACACCGAGATCGCCACGGGGACGATGGCCTTCACCTCCACGGGAGCAATGCAGGCGGTCACGTCGACCGGCGGCGGCACCGTCGACTTCAACGGCGCCGCGCCCGCCCAGGCCATCGTGCTCGACTTCGGAAAGACGATCGCCGGCGGCGGTACGGGCCTCGAGGGCAGCACGCAGTTCGGCTCGCCGAGCGCCGTCTCCGGCCAGTCGCAGGACGGCTACACCTCGGGCGATCTCAGCAGCGTGAAGGTCGACGGCGAGGGCGTGGTGAGCGGCGTCTACTCCAACGGACAGACGGTCGCCGCCGGCAAGCTCGCCATCGCCAAGTTCCGCGCGAACGAGGGCCTCTCGAAGGCGGGACAGAACCTCTGGGCGGCCAGCGGCGAGTCCGGGGCGGCTGCGCTCGGCACGGTCGGCACCGGCGGGCGTGGCTCGGTGGTCTCGGGCGCGCTCGAGCAGTCGAACGTCGACGTCGCCGAGCAGTTCGTCGATCTGATCATCCACCAGCGCGCCTTCCAGGCGAACAGCAAGGTGATCACGACCGCGGACCAGATGCTGCAAGAGTTGATGACGATCAAGCAGTGAGCGTCACCAGCGTGGCGTCCCCGAACGAAACCACAAGCGAGACCACGAGATGAGCACGCCCGCGGAACCCAAGCCTGCCGACAAGCCCGCCGACCCCGCTGCCGCCCCCGCGGTACCGAAGAAGCCTTCGGCCGTGGGGGGCATGATGAAGCTGCTCATTCCCGCGATCCTCGCCGCGGGCGCGTCGTACGGCGGCGCCCGCGCGGCGGCGGCGCACGGCCCGCCGGCGCCGGTGCAGCAGGAGGCTGTGCATCACGCCGACGCGCCTGCGCCCGGCCCCACCGTCGCGCTCGAGCCGTTCCTCATCACCATCAACGACTCGCGCGGAAAGGGCCACGTCATGAAGGTGACGGTCGCCGTCGAGTTCGATCACCTGGCAAAGGAGGATGCCTTGAAGCCCTTCGCGCCGCGCATCCGGGACGCCATCCTCACGTACCTTCGCGCTCTCACCTACGAGGAGGCCGGCGACGGCGCGCGCATGGAGAAGCTGCGGAGCGACATGCTCGAGCGCTGCGCGAAGGTGGGCGCATCGAGCGCGGTGCGGGTCCTCGTCACCGACTTCGTGCTGCAATGAGCGGCCTCGCGCGCCTCGGGATCACCGGTGAACGAAGCCGTCGCGCGCAGGAAAACCTCGGTCGCGCCAGCGCCGATCTCGTGCTCGCGCTGCGGCGCGTCCTTCCTTTTCTCACCCGCAAGCGAGTGGCGGTGATCGCCGCGCCCGCGCGGACGGTCCTCTTCGCAGAGCTCGCCGAGGCGATCCCCGACCTCGCGTTCACGATGCCGTTTGCTGCCGGAGCGCGCCGCGCCCCGGGCATCCTGGCCATCGACGGCGTCGGCGCGGCGCGCATTCTGGACGGCGTCCTCGGTGGCGGCGAGGGCGAGCCAGCGGCGGGCGGCCCGCCGCTCAGCTCAGCGCAGCTCGCGCTTGCCGGCCGCGTGGCGGAGGGCGTGCTCCGCGCGTTCAGCGAGGCCCTGCGCGCACGTCTTGGTGTTGCCCTCGAGCCCGCCCTCGGCACGGCGGTGACCGACGCCGGCGCCGGCGCGATCCTCTCGTTCTCGCTTGCCGGCGGCGGCGTGGTGGCGCTCGTCATCCCGCTGTCGGTGCTGGGGATCGGCGATGGCGCGGTCGAGACGAACGACGGCCGGATGGCGGCCGTGGTCGTGGAGGTCGAGGTCGACGTCGTCGTGGAGCTC
>JAYTBL010001029.1:0-14202 GCA_043736975.1 Polyangiaceae bacterium | reverse complement strand
TAGTACCAGCCGCGTAGGCAGCCGAGACTAAGCGAAGCGCTCGACGATGCGTGACCACGGCAGGCCGCCCACGCGGATCGCGCCTTCGTGGAGCGGGTGGCCGGGAGGATCGAGATCGGTGAGCTCGAGGGTCGCGGCGCCGCGCACCAGCGCGAGGCGACGGCCGAGGCGCATCAGCGCGCCCATAAGCGGACGCGGGTCGAGCGCGGGATCGATCGCGAAGCGTCCCAGGAGACCGCGGCGCGCCGGCAGGAACGGCGGATCGAGCGACATCACGGTGAGGCTCGCGCTCGCGCGCACCATGCCGCCCTGATCGACCGCCACCAGCTCGCTCTGATCGCTCGCGCCGGGGCGCGCGAGGTGCGCCGCGAGCGCGCCCACGAAGGTAGCATCGACCGCGCGCGGGCGATCGAAGCGGATGTCGCCCTGCGCGCGCCGCCGCGCCGCGAGGGCGGGATCGAGGAGCGCGATGGGCAGCGCATCGTTGGGCGTCGCGATACGGGCGACATAAGGGTCGAACGAGGAGGGCGTCGCCGCGCCGTCGGTGCCGATACGCGCCGTCCACGAGACCGGCGTGTACCCTACATTCTTGTAGAATGCATGGGCTGGGTTCGGCTCCAGCACCTCGGCCGCGAGCACCACCGGCGCGCCGCGGCTCAGCTGGCGCGCCACGCCCGCGAGGCTCTCGAGGAGGGCACGCCCCGCGCCGCGCGTGCGCGTGCGTCCGGACACGATGAGCGAGCGGACCTCGCAGGTGAAGGGCGTAGCCTCGTCGACCCCGTGGCGCTCGAACCAGCCTTCGACCTGGCCCACCACCTGCTCGCCGTCGGCCGCGACGAGGTGGATGTGACGGCCGAGCACCGGCTGTCCGCCGCGCACGCGCGCGTCCTCCGCGAGGCGATTCGCGAGCTGATCGTACACGCGCTGGTCACGGGTGCCGGCGTACCCGCCCCAGCCCTCGTGCGCGTCCCAGAGCTCGCGCCACAGACCGGCGACCGCGGGCCCCTCCTCGGGGGTCGCGCCGCGCACGCGGATCGGGTGCGTCTGCCTCACGGCGGCCATCGTGCTCCTGCATCTTCCGGCAGCTCGGCCTCGATGTGCTCGAGCGTGAGGCCATGCGCCGGCGCGGTCTGTCCGGCGCCGAGCCTTGCCTTGCCCTCGAGCGCGCGGGAGATCGTCCCCTCGGGGAGGTTGTCGCGCGCGACATCGACCAGGGTGCCGACGAGGATCCGCACCATGTTGTACATGAACGAGTTGCCCTCGATGGTGATCGTCCAGAGCCGCGGATCGAAGGGCAGCTGGGACACCGAGATCGCGTGCATCGTGCGCACTGTGACGCCGCGCTCGTCCTTCGCGGAGCGGAACGCCGCGAAATCGTGGGTACCGAGCACGGAGAGCGCCTCGCGCTGCAGCTTCTCCATGTCCATGTCGTAGCCGACCCGCCACGCGCGGTCGCGGAGTAGCGGATCGCGGACCTTGTCCCGCACGAGGAGGTAGCGGTAGCGCTTCTTGCGGCTGGTGAAGCGCGGGTTGTAGGAGACGCTCACCGCGCGCGCGGCGCGGACGCTCACGTCGTCGGGAAGGTTCTGGTTGAGCGTCAGCACCCAGCCGCGCGGCGGCATGAAGAGCTCGGCGTCGAACGCCGCCAGCTGACCTTCGGCGTGGACGCCGGCGTCGGTACGGCTGCAGCCGCGCGGCCCCTCGGCGCGCGGGTCGAGCGCGAGGATGGCGCCGCGCACCACCTCCTCGACCGTCCGCATCTTCTTCTGCGTCGCCCAGCCCGAGAACGACGTGCCGTCGTAGCCGAGCGTGAGGAGCACTCCGTGCTCGGCGGTCATCCGCCCTCGCGGGGCGCGTCCGCAGGGCCCGCATCACCGATCGGAATGCGCGCCGTCTCGTCGGGCGGCGGCCCCGAGCCGTTCACCAGCGGCGGCGCGGCCACGCAGGTGCGCGAGGAGCACACGCCCGACAGGCAGTCCTCACCGCGGATGCACTCGTCTCCGATCGGGCTGCGGGTCTCGCCGCACGCTGCCGCCGCGAGGAGCATGAGACCGGGCGCGAACGCGAGCAGGAGCGGACGGCGTCGCATGCCGACCAGGGTGCGTCCCGGTCGCACGGGCATCACTGCCTCGGGACGAAGTTGATCGGGATGTTCACGTCGACGCAGCCGCCCTTCGGCGCCGGAAAGGCCTGACCGCGGAAGTTGCTCACGACGCAGCTCGCCACGCTCGGCGCGTTCGCAAGCTCGTTGCTCGCCACTCCGGCCGAGCAGGTCGTGCCGTTCGCGCCGATGCGGACCGCGATCGAGATCTTGCCGCGGAGCGTCGGATCCTGCGCGAGCGCGTTGTCGTAGCAGCGATGCGATTGCTTCGCGCGGAACGAGAGCGCGGTCTCGATGTCGGACGTCGACGCGCCGCTGCACTTCTTCGCGTCGCACTGGGTGCCGGTGAAGACCGTGCCGTTGTTGTTCGGCTTCTTGCCGGCATCGACGCCGGCCTCCTCGACGACGGGAGGCGGCGGGATGTCCTCGTCGGGGTTCTTCGTGGGTCGCGGGGGCGGCCCGGCATCCGCGTAGACGATCACCGGATCCGCGGGCTTCTGGCACGCCTTCCAGCTGACGACGGCGACGATCGCGCCGACCAGCAGGACCGCGAGCAGGATGAACTTCCCGTTTCCACCCGGGGGGACTCCCTGCGCGGGCCTCATCGACGAGGGCGACAAGGGGGGAGGTGCTTTCGAGGCCATCTGGTGGGGGAACCTGGAGCGAGTGTGCGGAGGACTGGAGCTGCCGAGAAACCGCCGCCGAGTATACGGGAGTTTCCACCGTCACAAAGCATCGCGACCGCGATCCTCGTCCGGGGCCGCATTTGACGGCCGAACGTAGAGCGTGAGCGTCGTATCTCCGTGCTTTCGGCTGCGGTCGAGCGCGAGGCCAGCGATCGCGGGGGGGGCGTCGGTCGAGGCGTGCTCCAGGACCAGCGCCCCGCCAGGCAGCAAGAGCTCGCCGGCCCGCGCCAGGAGCCCGGCGAAGCCCGCCTCGCGGACGTCGGCGTAGGGCGGGTCGACGAAGATCACGCCGAACAGCCCGGCGAGCTTGTCGAGCGAGCGTTCGACCTTGCCCTGGACGATCTGCACGAGGCGGTCGGCCTCGAGGGCGCGCGCGTTCGTGCGGATGGCCAGGACGGCGTCCCTCCCCTGCTCCACCAGGACCGCCGCCGAGGCGCCGCGCGACAGCGCCTCGAACGCCAGCGCGCCGCTGCCGGCAAAGAGATCGAGCACCCGCGCCCCCTGCTCGCCGTCGCGATCTCCGAGGTGACCGTCCGCGACCAGCATCGAGAACAGCGCCTCGCGGACGCGGTCCGACGTGGGGCGCGTGGTCATGCCCCGAGGAGCCTCGAGCGCTCGGGAGCGCCAGCGTCCGCCCGTGATGCGCATTCTCTGCCCCTACGGTAGCGCACGGCGGTACGCTTCGTTCGATGCTCCGTCGCGCAGCCGCGTCCCTCGCGCACCTTGGCTTGCTCCTCTCGATCGCGAGCTGCGTCGTCGGCATGCTCGTGTGCCTGCTGGCGCCGCGCACCGCCCGCGCGGATCAACCCGGCGCGCATACCGTGCCGGTCGCCGTCCTCGCGTTCGACTCCGAGGACTCGGAGGAGCAAGCAGATGCGCTCACCAGCGCGCTGCGCTCGCGGATCCGGGCAGCCCAGGGCTGGTCGCTGATCGAGACCACGCAGTCGCTCGGCATGATGACCGCCGCGTTCAAGTGCCCGGCGCGCCCCACGCCCGAGTGCCAGCAGAAGATCGCCGAGCAGCTCAAGGCCGAGCGCTACATCTTCGGCTTCGTCACGAAGGGCCCGACGACCGGGCAGGTCACCGCGGAGGTCCATTTCTACCAGAAGGGCAAGAGCGACACCGTCCTGAAGGAGACCTACGCCGACAACCTGAAGGACGGCAACGACGATACACTCCGCAAGATCGCGGCGCGCATCGTCGATCGCCTCGGGGGCACCGCGGTCGGGGTCATCGTCGTCAAGTCCTCCGAACCCTCGGGCGACGTCGTGGTGGACGGCGAGAAGCACGTGCCGCTCGACAAGGGCACCGCTCGCATCGAGCTCGCGGCCGGTGGGCACTCGGTCGAGGTCGCCTCGCCCGCCTCGCCCAACGGCGGGACCAGCAAGCGAAACGTCATCGTCACCGCCGGCCGCGAGACGGTCGTCGAGTTCTCGGGCGCGCCCACCACCGAGCCGCCGAAGGAGGCCGCGAGGTCGAACACGCGCAAGATCATCGGCGGCGTCACGATGGGCGCGGGCGCCGTGCTCGGAGCGATCGCGGTCGTCGAGCTCGTTCGCTACCTCGATCTCCAGAGCCAGGGCGACGACCGCGCCGCCCAGCTCGACAAGAACAACCCGATCGACGGCGCGAAAGAGTGCCGCGCGTACGACCAGAAGTGCCGCGACATCGACAGCAGCTCGAAGATGGCCTCGGGGCTCGCGATCGGGCTGGGTGCTGGCGCCGCGGTCGCGATCGGCGTCGGCGCGTTCGTCTTCTTCAGCGATCCGGGCTCGGGGGAGAAGACGGCGACGACCACGCCGAAGACCCGCCTGGTCCCGAGCCTCGGCGCAGGCTCGGGCTCGCTGACGGTGATGGGTACGTTCTAGGGCAGCACCACCAGGCGCACGCCCAGCGTGAGCCACTGGTGGAGCGCGGTGTTCTGGATGTCGCCCTCGCGGGCCACGCCGAGGGTCTCGACCTTCGCGCGCGTGTACTTGCCGATGCCGAAGTCGACCATCGGCCCGATGCCGAGGGTCTTGTTCAGCCGGAAATCGAGGCCACCGCTGAAGTGCCCGTACTCGGGCCCGGCGACGGTGAGCGAGGTCGTCCTGCCGTTGGCCTGACCGCTCGCGCCTTCGCCGGCGTAGCCGATCCCGTAGCCGATCCAGGGGTCCATCTTCGCGTCGGGCAGGAAGTGCCACTGCGCCTCGATGCCGAAGCGGACCCCGACGCCGACGCACGTGGCGTTGGCCCGCTTGCAGGCGTCGGCGAAGTCGCCGCCGGCGCCGCCGAAGGCGAGCCCGAGATAGGCGCCGATGAACAGATTCGGAATCGGCTTGCCGCCGATGTCGAGGACGAACGGAACCTGCGGCGAGAACGTGTCGGACATCGCCCCGCCCTTCGTGTCCTCCAGCTTCCCGAACGGGATGGCGACACCGGTGCGGAGCGCCAGCTGGAAGCCGGTGTGCGGCGGCGGCGCGCCGTCGACGCCCTGGTTCTGATCGGGCGCTGGCCCCATCGGCCGCGTCTGCTGCGCAGGAGCGACCGGCGGCGGCACGTTCGGCGTGCCCGTCGCGGGGGCGGAGGGAGGCGGGAGCTCGGGGGGCGGATCTTGTGCAAGCGCCACGCGCGAGCCGCAGACGAGCGCGCCGAAGGTGAAGACGGAGACAAGCCATTTGGACAAGAGAAGCTCCTACGATGACGCCCTGGGTGTGACCCCGCATTCACTCTCCGATGGCGATTGTCGCGAACGGAGCGGTGAAGTCGGGGGATCGGTCAGGGAATGCGCAGAAGGCAGCACGTTGCATGCCGCAACGCTCCGAGATCGCCAGTGCGGAACCAGCCGTCGGACGTGAAGGCCCAGCGCGCGCCCTTCTCGGACGTCGCCGCGTCGAGGTAGTCATCCATGAAGGTCGGGCCCTTGATCCAGACCTCGCCGATGCGCCTCCCCCTTCCGGGGTCCCGCTCTCGCGTCAGCCGCCCACGAGGTCGGCCAGCTGATAGCGGCCTGCGGGCTTGCCCGCGATCCACTGCGCAGCGCGCACCGCGCCGTGCGCGAACAGATCGCGGTTCGAGGCGCGGTGGGTGAGCTCCAGGCGCTCGCCGTCGCCGAAGAAGAAGACCGTATGGTCGCCGATGACGTCGCCACCGCGCAGCGCGTGCATGCCGATCTCGTCGGCCTGGCGCGGGCCGGGGCGGCCTTCGCGGCCATTCACGTAGCGTCCGTTGCGCGCGCTCTTGACCACGTCGCCCAGGCGGATCGCGGTGCCGCTCGGCGCGTCGACCTTCGCGCGATGGTGGGTCTCCACCACCTCCACGTCGAACGAGGGGCCGAGCGCGGCGAGCGCCTGCGCCACCAGCGACGAGAGTACGTGAATGCCCACGCTCATGTTCGGCTCCCACAGCACCGCGCAGCGCTGCGCGGCGTCGTCGAGCGCCGCCTTCGCGGCGTCGTCGAGGCCCGTGGTGCCGCTCACGATCGCGATGCGCGCGCCCGCGCAGATCGCCGCCGCCTCCACCAGCGCCGCGGGCGCGGAGAAGTCGATCAGCACCTCGGCGCCCGAGCCGGCGATCGCGGTCGCGTCGCCCGTGACCGGCGCGCCGATGGCGCCGATGCCCGCCAGCTCTCCGGCGTCGCGGCCCTGCTCGGTGGCCGCCACCGCCAGCACTACCCTCATGCCCGCGTCGTGCGCGAGGCGCACCACCGCGCGGCCCATCCGGCCGCTGGCGCCGAGCACCGCCACGCGCGGTCCGCCCGGGCCAGAGCTCGGGACCGAGCGCGCGCCGCGCGCGCCGGAGACCGCCGTCACCGCGAGCCTGCCTCGTAGGCGGCGAGCGCCGCGAGCACCTTCGCGCGCGCGCCTTCGCTCGCGCGGAGCAGCGGGCCGCGCACCGCATCCGAGATCTTCAGCTTGTGCGCCACCGCCGCCTTCACCGGGCTGGGGTTTGCCTCGACGAACATCACCTCGTGCACGCGCATGAGCGCGAGGTGCGCCTTGCGCGCGTCGTCCATCTTGCCGTCGAGCGCGAGGCGCGTGGCGCGCACCACCTCGGCAGGCAGCGCGTTGGAGGTGACGCTGATCACGCCCTTCGCGCCGACCGCGATCATCGGGAGGGTCAGCGCGTCGTCGCCGGAGAGCACCGTGATGCGATCGCCGAGGAGGCGGACCACCTCCGCCGCGCGCAGGACGTTGCCGGTCGCGTCCTTGGTCGCCACCACGTTCGGCGCCGCCTCGGCGATCCGCGCGAGCGTGTCGGCGGTGAGGTCGACGATGCTGCGGCTCGGCACATTGTAGACGACGACCGGGCACTTCACCGACGCCGCGACCGTGACGTAGTGCTCGCGCAGGCCGTCCTGCGTGGGCTTGTTGTAGTAGGGCGTGACCACCATGATCGCGTCGGCGCCGGCCTTCTCGGCGGCCTGCGAGAGGGCGATGGTGCTGCGCGTGGAGTTCGTGCCGGTGCCCGCCAGTACGATGCACTTGCCCGCGGTCTTCGCGCACAGCTTCACGGTGCGCTCGATGAGCTCGCGCTGCTCGTCGTGATCGAGGGTGGGGCTCTCGCCGGTGGTGCCGCAAGGGACGATGCCGTTGATGCCGCCGTCGATCTGGGCCTGCACGAGCTTCTCGTAGGCCTCCCAATCGATGGTCCGCTGGGCCTCGGCGGGTGCGTCGCGGAAGGGGGTGATGATGGCAGTGTAGGTACCTTCGAAGCGGAGGCTCATCGAGGCTCGTTCTTCTACAGCGGCGGGCTGCGCGCAAGTATCTGCTGGTGTACGATCGAGGAATGCGTCTGGCCTTCGCTCCCGTCGCTCCGCTGGCTGGGTTCGTCCTGGCGGCGAGCTCGCTCCTCGTGGTCGCGTGCTCGAGCGACGATGCCGCGGGCACCAGCAGCTCGTCGTCGAGCAGCGGCGGCGACAGCGACGGCGGGAGCTCGGGCACCAGCGGCGCTTCGGGCACCAGCGGGGCCAGCGGAGCCTCGGGCACCAGCGGAACCAGCGGCGCCTCGGGAACCAGCGGCGCCTCGGGGACCAGCGGAACGAGCGGAAGCAGCGGAACGAGCGGAAGCAGCGGCGGCTCGGGCACGCTCGCGCCCGGCAAGACCACCCGCACCATCATGGCCGCGGGCAAGAGCCGCTCGGTCATCGTGGTGGTACCCTCCACCATCGCCACGTCGAAGCTCCCGCTGGTGATCGGGCTCCATGGCAACGGCGACACGAACAGCGGCTTCATCAACCAGACCACGAACCTCGAGGCGCTCGCCGAGTCGAAGGGCTTCGTGCTCGCGGCGCCGCAGGGCATCACCCAGAACGTGACCGTCGGCGCGCAGACGGTGCCGAACGTCGACTGGGACGCGTACCGATCCGCCGCCGACGGCAACACCGACCTCCCCCTGCTCGACGCCATCCGCGCCGAGCTCGTGGGCAGCGGCTCGGTCGACACCAAGAAGCTGATCGTGTTCGGATACTCGCAGGGCGGGTACATGTCGTTCCGTTACGGGATGGAAACGTCGGCAACGCTCGCGTGCGCGGGCCTCATCGGCGCCGCGAGCCCGCTGGGCCCGCAGCTCACCGCGGCGGCGACGCGCAAGATCCCTGTGGCCCTCCAGATCGGCACCGCCGACGGCGCGATCGGCCAGGCGCGCAGCACGAAAGCGGACCTGGAAGCGAAGGCCTTCCCGCTCGACTACCGCGAGATCGCGGGCGCCGGCCACGTGCCGGTCGCCGGCGGCGTGTCCGTCCCGCTCACGTACTGCCTCGGCCAGTCCCTGCCCTAGCGAGAAGCTAGGGCCTGTCCCGGGCCTATCCCTGAATAGGCGGAGACATGGGCTCTGCAGTGCAGCATGCAACGCTCCCGAGGCTCATTGGAGCATGAAGCATGTTGAGGCCTTATCGTCTGCGTTTGTTCTTGCGTGCCTGGGTTGCCTGCTCGCGTGCGCTCCTGGCGCCTCGTCGGCTGGCGCGTCGAATGCCGGAGCGCTTGGGACGTGCGCAACGGGTAGTTGCGGGAGCCCGAAGGTCCTCGGTACCGTCAGCGGCGACGCGCCATCGGCGGCGCTGCAGACCCAAGGCGCAGGCTCCGCGTGGTTCGCTGTCAACGTGACTGAGAGCGTGGACCGGCAGGCCGTTGAACGTGACGGCGCCCCTTCGGAGCACCGCCGACGTCGAATTGTACGCCTATGCAAATGTGGCCGAACGCGCGCCTGGCGGCGGCACGTGGCCGGCCGGCGGACCACCCGTGGATTGTGACACCATGCCCACGCGCGCGACGCGACAACGCTACGTCGGTTGAGCTCACCTGGGGCGAATCGGTGGACGGCGGCAACGCCAACGGCATCCTGGATGGTCGGACGATCGCCTTCGAAGTACGCAGCCCCTCCGGCGCCTGCGCCGACTGGCAGCTCGACGTACGCGGAAACTGAAACGTCGCGAACCGCCATCGTCCTGGCTCTCCGTCTACAGGAAAGTTGGCGAATAGGTCGCGCAAGCGGTCAAGGACATCTTCGACAAGGTGGTCTACGTCCTAGCCAACTCGGTCGCCGACCATCTCGTCGAGCGCCTCGGTGACTGGCCGGGCTGCAGCTCGCTTCGCCACCTCGGCGGCGCAGAGACGGTGCACGAGCGGTCGCGCTCGTACTTCCGCGCGACGGGCGGCACGATGCCCGAGCGCGTCGCACTTCGTGCCGTCCTGCCGCCGTGCATCGCCGCGCGCGAGTCCGTCGGTGCGTGGGCCGCGAGGGTGCGCGCGGCGGTCGCAGAGCGAGAGCGCGTCGCGCGCGCGGGGCCGGGGCGCTCGACTCGCGTCAGAAGCCGAGCACGAGCACAGGTAGCGCGCTGCCCGAGCTGGAGCCCTGTGGCGAGACCGTTCCGGTGCCGAGCTGCCCGTAGTGGTTGTTCCCCCAACAGTAGGCGGAGCCCGAAACCGTGCGGACGCAGGCGTGCCCGTTGCCGATGGCCACCTCGGCGGCTCCCGCGATGCCCCCGAACGCTGTTGGCGTGGGCGACGCGCTCGGCGCCCAGCAGACCAACGCGCCCGTGCTGAGCACCGCACACGAGTGCGTCTTCAACACATCCTCCACAGGGAGGGGGACGTCCAAGGTGGGGTGCACCGACAGCTGCATGACCCCGTCGAGCCCGAGGTCCACCCCCGGCGCGGCGCCGTACGCACCTCCCCAGCAGCGCGCGCGCCCATTCGCGAGAGCGGCGCACGCGGTGTTCGACGAGGTATCGACCTGCCTCGCAGACGACACGCCGGCCTGCGCGACGGCGACCCCATCGCCGGTCCAGCAGACGACCTCTTTGGTCGGCGCAGTGGGGAACGTGGCGCAAGCCCGTCGGTACCCGGCGGCGTACCGCGCTGAGTCGGTCAGCAGAGGCGACGGATCCGGCGTGAGGGCGACGTTCCCCCGAAACCGTCCGGCGGTCCCGCGAGCGACCCAAAGGACGGAACTTTCGAACGTCCACGCCAGCCCCGTGGCGCCGCCGCCTAAGAGCGTCGAGCTCGTCCCGTACCTGAACAGATCGCCCGATCCGGTGCGGTAGAACATGAGGCGGTCGAAGATGGCGACCGAGATCTCAGAGACGTTGCTGACGCCTGGAATCTCGGTCGCGACGATGGGACCGCACGAAGGGTTGCAGCCCGGGAACGGAGGCACGCCGATTCCCCCCGCGGTCCCGCTGCCCCAGCACTTCACCTTGCCGGTGACGGTGACGGCGCAACTCTGCGCCATCCCAAGGGCAAGGCCACCGCCCGGATGGGGTGCGAAGGGAACGAACGCCGGCCCCGCGTCGTTGCCACCCGCGTCGTTGCCCGCGTCGGGCGAGCCGGCGTCCCCGCTCGCGCCGGAGCTCCCCCCGCTTGATGTAGTGCCGCTCGAAGCCCCGCTTGAAGCTCCGCTCGACGATGACCCGCTTGCGTCCCCACCCGACGACCCGCTTGAAGCCCCGCTCGACGACCCGTCCGCATTGCCCCCGTCGCTGGTGCCGCACGCACACACGGCGACGACAAGCGTGGAGGCGGCGAGGCCTTTTGACATCGTGCGGAGGAGTTCCATGGTTCGGCTCCTCGGTCCAAGTTTTGTGCCAACGGTGTGGCTGCGATTCCACGCGCTCGGACTGCAGAGCCAAAGCCCAACGAGTACACGTTGAGATCACAGAATGAGAAATGGTGACTCTCCAGCGAGCGCGGTGGTCCGTCCTAACTAACCCTTGGCCCGGCCGGACAAGGACAGCGCGGTCCGCGGACGGGAACGATCCTCGGGGGAGCGTCCCCAGCGCTACAAGCGGCAGGTCGAGGAGCTCGCGGTGCGCGCGGCGCAGGACTTCGAGCCCTTCGACGTACAGCCTGGAAGCCCGGGGCGGAGTCGGTCGTGACGACGCCCCGCTCGTCGTAGTCGAGGCGCTCGGGCGAGTGACTTCCCGTTGCGTAGACGAAGCGCGCGACCTCCGCGCCCGTGCTGCCGAGCTCCGCCACCACGCGCGCGCCGTCGTAGAGAAAGCCCTGCACGAGCGCCGCGCTCACCTTCTTGCCCACGCCGCGGTTCTGGCCGTCGATCACGTACGTGATAGGGCCAAGGCGGATGCGAGCGCCTCTGCGCTCACTCGCATCGCCGCTCTTGGCGGCCGCCTTGCCTGCGACGTAGAAGGCCGTCCCGTCCTCGCCGTCGGGAGCGAGCACGTTCGTCAGGACGACCTGCGCGGCGGGACGCGCGGACCTCACGTTCGCGAGCCTGTTGGCGGCGTCGATCTCCCCCTGCCCGGTGATGGTGGCCACCGACGCCGGCAGCGCGTGATAGCGCACGTCACCGCGCTCGATCCCATAGAGGCGGCGGAAGAGGCCGAAGGCGAGGTCGATGCGCGTCTTCAGCGCGGGGTCGTTCGGCGCCGACGCCGCGGTGATCGCGTGCGGCGTTCCCCTGTCGCCGTCGCTGACCATGAGACCGGCCGGCACGTACAGATCGAGGTCGAGCGCGCCGCGACGAAACGCGCCGCCTTCGCTGATCTGGAAGAGCACCGAGCCGTGGACGCGCCCCTCGAGCGGCGTCGTCGATCCCTTCGGCGCGTTCGGCACGATCGTCGACCTGCCGAGCTTCGCCGTCCAGCGACCGGCCGGGATCGGCTCGCTCGCGCGATTGCCGACGAGTGGCACGCGCACCACGCCGACGCCCGTGCCGCTCTGACCGGTCAGGCTGCGTCCTGGCTCCTTCACGTCGATGTAGTCGCGAACGAGCACGGTGCCGCTCGGGTTCCTGAGCTCCTGCACGCCGAGGAAGTCGTCGTCGCCGGTCGGCATCGACGATGATCGTGAAGCCCACCGTGCCGGCGGGGACGTCGAACGTCACCGGCGCGCCGGCTGTCACGGTGCCGAGGTCGACGCGTGCCGAGCTCGTCGTGCCGGGCGTTCCGTTGCCCTCGGTCTCCTCCGTCTCCTCGGACTCCTCGTTCGGGTCGTCGTTGAAGTCCCCGTTCGACTCCGCGAGGGGAGCCGAGCACGCACAAGAGAACGAGGAGGCGAGCGGACGCGCGAATCATCATGCGAGCCTCGACCGCGAGCCCCGGGCCAGGGCCACGAGCCCGCGATCGCGGGCAAAAATAGGCTCTTCGTGAGCACGGGGAGGGTGATCGGAACGATCAGCCTGCGGATCGAGGAGATCCGCTCGCTTCGATGAATCAGCTTTCCTCCTCTTCCTCTTCCTGTGAATCTCCCCTCGGTCGCGATGCCCTTCCCTCGCCCCACCTTCGTCGTCGCGCTGGTGTCGAGCGCGCTCGCGACGGCGGCGATCGGCTTCGCGCAGCCGGCGAGCGAGCAGGCACGACTCCCCCTCGCGCTGCAGATCACGAGCGTCGAGGGCTGTCCGGCGGCGAGCTTCCAGCGCGCGCTCGAGACGCGCGTACGCCGGCCGTTCGAGGTCCAGAAGGACGCCGCGACCGTGATGCGCGTCTCGATCGTGAGTGCCGGCGCGGGCGCGGCGCCCTTCGAGGGGACCGCAACGTTCCGCGGCGCCTCCGGACAGGCTGCGCGATCGATCAGGGGCTCGTGCGCAGAGGTCACCGCCGCGCTCGCGCTCGTCGCGACGACGTGGCTCGAGGCGGAGCCCGCGCCAGAGGCCGCGGTCGTTCCGGGCGTGCCGGCCACGACGCCGGCTGCGGCGGCACCTGCGTCGGCATCCGCTTCGGCGTCCGCAGCCGCATCCGCGGAGGCTGCGCCGGCACCGCCACCGGATGCACCGAAGGCCGCGACGCCCCAGGCCGCGGCAGGATCCGTCGCGCCGCTGGGGGCCGATGCGCCCGTCACCCCGACGGGCTCGACGCGCCGGCCACGCTTCGCGATCGGCGCGCACGGGCTCGCGACGTTCGGTCTCACCGACGGTCCCGCCGCGGGAGCCGGTCTCGCATTCGCGTTCGAGACCGGACGTCTCGAGCTCCGTGGAGGGGTGCGCGGCGCGCTCGGCGGCGACTCCGTCGCGGGCCTCGACGCGCGCTATCTCTGGCTGACCGTCCCGCTCGACGGATGCTTCCACCTGCCCACCGGCCGCATCTTCTCCGTGGCGGGGTGCGGGCGCGCGGAGCCGGGCCTCTTCTACGCCACGTTCGCGGCGAGCGAGCGGACGCTGCCATGGCTGTCGCTCGGCGCCGGCCTGCGCGCGGGCTGGACGATCGCGGACGCCGTGCGCCTCGAGATCGAGGGGTTTGCGACGGTCCCCGCCACCGGGTACCGGATCACGCCCGCCGCGGCTACGATCGCGCCGTTCCGGACGATCGCGCCCCTCATGGCCGCCGGCATCATGGTGCCTTTCTGGTGATCAAACGGTCGCCGAGCGGCCATCCTCCGGTAAGCCCGCGAAATGTCGACCTCCGAACCCTACCCCGTGCCCGTGCAGATCACGGTCGCGAAGGACGAGCCGGGAGCCGCTCAGCGGAGGGCCGAACGGCTGCGGGCGGTGGTGGTCGCGCAGCATGCCGTGGTCTGGCGAATGCTCCGCCGGTTCGGGGTGTCGGCCGCACGGGTCGACGAGGCGGTCTCGCACGTGTTCGACGTCCTCACGCGAAGGCTCGACGACGTCGCGCTGGGCAAGGAGCAAGCGTTCCTCATCCAGGTCTGCGCGCGCGTCGCCTCCGAGTTTCGCCGGGGCGACGCACGTCGCGCGCGGAACGAGCAGCAGAGCGCGGCCGAAGCGACGCTCGAGGCGCCTTCGCCCGAGGAGCTCTTCGAGCGCCACGAGGCGCGCGCGCTGCTCGACGAGGTCCTCGAGGCGATCGAGCCGGACGCGCGCCTGGTGTTCGTCCTGCACGAGATGGACCAGTGGAGCGCCGCCCGCATCGCCGACTCGCTCGGCCTTCCGCCGGGTACGGTCGCATCGCGCCTCCGGCGCGCACGCGAGCAATTCGAGCGCGCCGCCGCGCAGCTGCGACGCCGACTGGCTGACAAAGGAGGG
>JAYTBL010001028.1:0-6391 GCA_043736975.1 Polyangiaceae bacterium | reverse complement strand
TTCCAGCTGACGGGCATCCCGCTGCGCCTGCCGTGGCTGCTCCAGAGCGCGCTCCAGATCGCGCTCGGCACCACCTTCGCGTGTCACGATCTCGCCGGCTACGCGGTGGGCGCGGCGCTCCCCGCGCTGGCGCTCATGTCTCGCGGCCTGAGGCCTGAGGCCTGAGGCCTGCGCGCGCAGCGCGCTAGATGCGCAGGACGTCGGGGCGTTGCGCCAGGAGGTGATCCAGCCACGCCGTCGCGACCTTCTCCTGCATCGAGTTCGCGCGCAGGCGCTCGTGCAGGTGCTTGAAGTCGACCGCGTCGAGCTCCTGGTCCTGGTTGTAGCAGGAGAAGACGAGCGTCTCCTTTCCGGTGCGCGGATCCTTGTGACGCTGGAGGCACTGCGCGCAGACCTCCTTCATCATGCACTGCATCGGCGAGTTGATGCTGCCGATGGCGAGGTGCTTGGGGTCGAGCATCGGCTGGAGGACGCCGTGACGCGCCTCCTTCACCGCCGCCATCATGCGGTCGGAGCCGATGGCGATGATGCGCGCCACCTTCGAGAGCTTGATCTCCTTGTTGCAGATCTCGCCCTTCCCGTACGCCGCCATGGCCTGGACGATGTTGCCGCGGAAGTGCGTGTCCTGCGGGCGGCGCGCCGCGATCTCGACGCCGCTGTCCGTGCACCAGATCACCTGATCGGTGAACGCCTCGATGTCGTCCTGCTTGAAGAGGTCCTCGCCCTTCTTGTAGCCGGCGAAGTAGAGAACCGTGGAGCCGAGCGCCTTCATCGCGCGCGCGATCGAGAAGAGCACCGCGTTGCCGAGGCCTCCGCCCGCCAGGAGGACCGTCTCGCCGGGCTCCATCTCGGTAGGCGTACCCGTCGGTCCCATGAGGATGATGGGCTCGCCGGGACGCAGCGCCGCGCACAGGCTCGACGACCCGCCCATCTCGAGCACGATGGTGCCGAGGAGGCCCTTCTCCTCGTCGATCCACGCCCCCGTGAGCGCGAGGCCCTCCATCGCGAGGCGCGTGCCCTCGACGATCGGCGCGTAGGACTCGAAGTTCTGCAGCCGATAGAACTGCCCGGGCTTGAACTTTCGCGCCGCGAGCGGCGCCTTCACCACCACCTCGACGATGGTCGCGGTGAGCCGGTTGACCTCGACTACGCGGGCCGTCAGCAGATCGTCCATCTTGTCGAAGAACGCCCGGCCCGCGGCGTTGCGCGCGGGCTGGTCGGCCGGCGAATAGCGAGCGACCTCGGGATAGAGCGCGGCCACGTGCTTGAAGCCATGCTTCGCGCTCGCCATCGCCTTCACCACGCTGCCTGCGTAGTAGGGGTGGTTGTCGCCGTAGAAAGAGACGATGTTGCGCTTGCCGCTACCGCCGACGTAGCTCGCGAAGAACGCCTCGTCGGTGTTCTTGGTGGCCGGGGTGAGCGTGACGCTCTCACCGTCGACCTCGGCGGTGTGGACCTGGAAGTACTGCTTCTTCGCGTCGAGCGCGAAGGTGCCCTCGTACTCCTTCTCGTACATGGTGTTCGGGCTGGTGCCCGCGGCGACGCACAGCGTGCGCGCGGGGAGCTCGACCTCGGAGCGATCACCGCCGAGCCGCACGAACTTCACGGCCTTGATGTGGCCGGTGGGGTCGAGCACCGCCTCGGTGGGCGCGAGCCCCTCGACGTAGCGGACGCCTTCCTGGAGGCTCTGTTGCACCTCCTCGTGGTTGAGACGATACGCGGGCGACTCGAGCACCGAGCGGCGGTAGACGAGCGTGACGCCGCCCCAGCGATCGAGCAGCGGCTGCAGGCGCGGGTCGCGCCCCTCGCGGGCCGCGAGTTCGCGCTCCTCCTCGAGCTCGCGCGCATGCTGGAGCTGGACCTGGAGCTGGCCCCACTCCTCGTCGTCGAACATCGCGCGGACCTTCTCGGCGCCGCGCTCCTCGGTGAGGTGGTGGACGCGCGCCGCGATCTTCTCGAGCTGCACCGGGTAGTAGGCGAGGAGCTCGGTGGCGGTGTCGATGGCGGTGAGACCGCCGCCGATGACCACCGCGGGCAGCTGCACCTGCAGGTTCGCGAGCGAGCTACGCTTGTAGGCGCCGGTGAGCTGGAGGGACATGAGGAAGTCGCTCGCCTTGCGGACGCCGCGCGCGAGGTTGTTCTTCATGTCGATGATGGTGGGGCGGCCCGAGCCCGCCGCGAGCGCGACGTGGTCGAAGCCGAGGTCCCAGCAGTCGTCGAGCGTCAGCGTCCCGCCGAAGCGGACGCCGCCGTGGATGCGGAGCAGCGGATTGCGCGCGAGCGTGATGTAGAGGAGCGTGAGGAAGTTCTTGTCCCAGCGAACGGTGATGCCGTACTCGCTGACGCCGCCGAAACCGAGCAGCGTACGCTCGTCGAGCTCCTCGTAGAGCGTGCCGAAGTCCTTCACGGGCACGGGCGCGACGTCGCTCGTGCCGGAGTGGTCGCCGACCAGCTCCAGCGGCAGCGGCTCGATCTTGAGGCCGTCGACCGCGACGACGCCGAAGCCCTCGCGCGTCAGGTGGTGGACGAGCGTGTAGCCGGCCGGGCCGAGGCCCACCACGCAAACGTTGCGACCGTTGTAGGGCAGCGGGTAAGGCCGACGGACATCGAGCGGGTTCCAGCGCGTGAGGAGGCCGTAAATCTCGAGACCGAACGGGAGCGAGAGCACCTCGGTAAGCACGCGCGTCTCGATCTGCGGGATGTTGACGGGCTCCTGCTTCTGGAAGACGCACGCCTTCATGCAGTCGTTGCAGATGCGGTGGCCAGTCCCCGGGCACATCGGGTTGTCGAGGCACACCAGCGCGAGCGCGCCGAGCGCGTCGCCGTCGCGCCGCATGACGTGCATCTCGGAGATCTTCTCGTCGAGCGGGCAGCCCGCGAGCACGACCCCGAGCGGGTTCTTCTTCAGCTCGTTCGTCTTGTTGTCGCGCAGGCCCTTGGAGCACGAGTCCTTGTCGCGCTCATGGCAGTAGAGGCAGTAGTCGATCTCCTGCTCCACCATGCGCGGATCGCCGCGCCGGTCGGTGAGCGCGAAGCCGTCGCGCTCGCGCCGCTCGTGATCGGGGCCCACGAAGAGCTCCGGCATCTTTGGATCGGGACGCCGCAGCTCCACGAGGTGCTGGTAGTCGAGATTCTTGGGCTGGTGGAGCGACGGCCACAGGTGCGCGGGGTCGCCGTGCTCCTTCTTGCGGTGGGCGAGCCAGGCCTCGATGGCGTCGAGCGCAAACGCCACCACCCGCTGGTTCTCGGCGTCGGTCGGCGCGGCGGCCTCGGCCACCGCGCACGCGGCCTCGCTGACCTTGCTGGCATTCCAGTCGTTGGCGAGCGCGGCGCGGAGCGCGTTGGCGCGGCTCCGGAGCTCGGGCGACCACGCGGCGCCGCCGGACTTGGCGGCCTTGCGCGCGACGTCATCGACCTCGGCGAACAGCACCACCGCCTTCGCGACCGAGAGCTCCTCGTCGGGCAAGTTTCCCGTGCCGCGCTTCAGGACCGCGGCGGCATCGAGCGGCGACATCGCAGAGATGGCGGTCGTGGAGACGGCGCCAGCCTCGGCAAGGGTGCCCTTCCAGGATTTGCCGGCGTCGGCCTTGAGGACGCGCTTCTTCGCGAAGTCCTGCTTGAAGCGCCAGAGCGGCGAGCGATCCTTCACCTCGGAGGCGAGGCCCTCGAGCTCCTTCTCAACGCCGAAGAGGCCGCCCACGAACGCGCTCACGAAAGGCGCCACCGCGAGGAGCACCACGCTCACCTGCTCGGGGGTCATTCGGGGGGTCGTACCCCCCGGGCCCCCCAGTAGATGTGCGCGGTAGGCCTCGTACGACGTCGCGACCTCCGGCGCGCGCGCCGTCAGATCCATGCAAAATGCATCGAAGAGGTCGCGCAGCCGCTCTGGCACGAGCAGATCGTGGTAGCGGAACCCTGAGGCTCCGAGCGGCATGTCCGAGCTCGGCCGCTCGGCCGGCGGCGGGAACGACTTACGGGTGGCGCGGAAGGGGCGAGTCTGGGAAGCGGACATGGGTGCTCTCTCGGTTCACTTCCCGGAAGCGCCGCCCGCGGAAGGCGGGCCTTCGGCGGGGACGAAGGCGGTGTCGGCGAGCTTGCCTTCCTTCATTCCGAAGTACACCTCGCACTGCTCGAACATGAATTTCTGGCCCTCGGCCGAGGTCAGGTCGAGGCGGTAGGTATTGATGAACTTCACCGAGTCCTTCAGCCACATGTTCCAGGCATCCTGCGAGACCTCCTCGTAGAGGCGCTTCCCGAGCTCGTTCTTGTAGGGCTGACGCGAGAGCGCGGGGAGCTCCTTCCCCAACTTGCGGCACACCACCATGCGCGTTTCGGACATGGCCGGCTTTTACCCGGGGATGCGCGCGGACGCTAGGACCACTGCAACGGGCTCAGCCGAACGGCAGCCCCAGCTGGAACGCGCTCGTGCGGCGGACGTCGAGCGTGCAGACCGCCCCGTGCTCCAGGACGGCCACCGTCATCCGGCGCGCGGCGTTCGCGACCGTCTCGAGCGCGCGCTCCGGCGTGTTGTTGGAGCGCGAGAGGTGACCGAGGTAGAGCCGGCCGAGGCGCGAGCCGACGAGCTTGGCCGCGAGCTCGGCCGTCTGCGTGTTGGAGAGATGACCGAGCCCGCCGCTCACGCGGTGGCGGAGGTGCGTCGGGTACGGGCCGTACGCGAGCATCTCGGTGCAGTGGTTCGCCTCCAGCAGCGCCACGTCGCACGACGCGAGCAGCGACGTGAGGGCGGGCGTCGGGCGCCCGACGTCGGTGGCGTAGCCGATGGCGTGGTTCGCGGAGGCGACGCGCACCGCCACCTGCGGCGCGTCGTGCGGCACCTGCTCGGCGAGGACCTCAAGCTCGCCGACGCGAAACGGCCGACCCATCTCGATCTCGCGGACCTCGAAGCGCGCCCGCACCCGTGGGGCCTCGATCCCGCGGTGGAGGTAGACAGGACACTTCAGGTAGCGCGCGATCTTCTCGACGCCGCCGAAGTGGTCGCCGTGGTGGTGGGTCGGGACGATGGCGTCGATGCCGTGGGGCAGCAGATCCACGCCCAGCGCCGCCAGGCGAGCCTCGAGCATCCGCGGCCCGAGGCCCGCGTCGACGAGGATCCGAACGCCGTCCGCCTCGACGAGGAGCGAATTGCCGCTCGACCCGCTGCCCAGCACGTAGGCACGCACCCCCACGGTCTCCTACGAGACGCCCGCCGGCGCAAGTAGTCATGGTATCTTCGAGGCCGTTTCGGTGAGCAATTCTCCCCCTACCCCTCCCGCCGGATCCGTGTCGGCCACCTCAGCCTGTCCGAGCTGCGGCTCCGAGCTCCCCGAACGGAACGGAGAGCGCGCGAAGTTCTGCGGTCAGTGCGGCACGACCATCGCGTCGCCGCCGGCCGCCGCGACCTCGGGCGCGCCGACCCGTCCGCCCGCGTTCTACGAGGCCGATGTCCACGAGGAGGTCACCGTCGCGCGCGAGCTGCCGGATCTCTCGGCTTACCTCGGCAGCAGGAAGAGCGAGCTCGGCAAGACGCTGATGGACCCGGCGCCGTTCGGCGCCGGCGCGCCGTCCCCGGAGGTGCCGGCATCCGCGCGGCTCACGCCGGTGGTGCCTGCGCCCGACGCTCCCGTGAACGTCATCATTGCGCCGACGAGCTCGGCGAAGACCCAGATGATGGCCCAGACGCTGAACGACCCGCACGTCGCGCAGCGCGCCCAGGAGCTGCGCGACGCGGTGCTGGGCGCTGCGGCCACCGCCCCGCAGGCCCCCCCCGCCGACAAGCCGAAGCCCAACCTCCACAAGACGGTGATGATGGGTGGCGACGCGGTGATGGCGCGGCCGGTGCTCACGAACGCGCCTGCGACGCAGGCGCCGATGCCGCCCGCGCCTTCGCCGTCCGATCGCCCCACCTCGCCGGTCGAGGGGGCGCCGCGCGCCGCCGACGCGAGCCCGCTCTCACGCAGTGTGCTCGCGCCGAGCTCGTGGCACCCACCCGCGGCGCTCAAGGGCACGATGCCCTTGAACCAGATGCCAGCGGCCGCGGGAGGTGTCGACGTGGGTCGCGTCGTAGCGGTCGGCACGCCGGAGCCCCGACCGCAACCTCCCGCGCAGCCGACGTCCATCGGCCCGGCGCGTCCCTCGGGCGGGCCGGTCCATGGCGCGCCCGCCCTCCGCACGATGCTCGGCATGCCGGCTTCGGAGCTCCCCCAGAGCGGTAGTGGTCAGCTCCCTCCCGGCACCGCGCCCGCGCCCCCGCCCTCGCTGAAGACGATGATGGGCGTGGCGATCCCCGGGATCGCGCCCACGCACCAGGGCGAACCACCCCCGGCAGGCGCCCCCGATCTCCGGAGCAAGCAGAGCACGATGCTCGGCGTGGCCATTCCGGGCATCGCGCCCA
>JAYTBL010001027.1:0-2524 GCA_043736975.1 Polyangiaceae bacterium | reverse complement strand
AGGTGGCGTCGTAGCCGGGGAGCGCCTCGATGCGGGCGCACCAGGCGGCGAGCCGGGGGAAGACCTTGGGGAGAGGCCCGAGGTCGTGTTCGATGGTGTCGGCGCCCGGCTTGCCGAAGGCGCGCTCGAGGGTCTTGATCTGCGGATACACGACCACGTCCGCCGCCGAGATCTTCGACGTGGCGAGGAAGGGGCGCGCAGCGAGCTCCGATTCGAGGCGGGTGAGCTCGGCGCGCGCCTCGTCGATGGCGAGCAGGACCTGATCGCGCTGCACCTCGAGGCGCCCGAACAGCAAGGGCCGGCTGAACGCGGAGATCGCGTCGGAGCCGTAGCACTCGTGCTCCATGATGACGCGCATGATCTGCCCAGCTTCCTCGGCGCTCTCGCCGAAGATCGGCGGGGTCGGGTGCTTGCGATCGAGGTAGGTGAGGATCGCGAGCGACTCGTAGAGCCCGTACGCGCCGTCTCTCAGTATCGGCACCTTGCCGCGTGGGTTCAGGGCCACCAGCTCGGGCGCCTTGTGCTCGCCCTTCGAGAACGACAGGAGGTGCGACTCGTACGGCACCCCCTTGATGGCGAGCGCAAGGAGCACCCGCCACGCCGGCCCGCTACCACTACCCCAGAAGATCTCGATTGCCATGTCCTGCGTCGTACCAGAAGCGGCAGCGCTCCGCTGACCTGCGCCCGGCCAGCGTCACGGCATGAGCGAGAGATCCGCCAGATCTTCGCCGAGGTGGCCCATGCGCTGGACCTTCACGCGGTCGCCGGCCACCGAGTAGACGAGGTCGTCGAGGAACACGCTGCGCTTCACCGTGGAGCTCGCCTTCGACCACCAGGTGTTGCAGTCGACGCCCTTGGTCCCGTGGTCCACGCCGCCGAGGCGCGTGAAGCCCTTCTCGAGATCGACCTCGAAGACGATGAGCCCGCTGAACGCGAGGCTGCCCGCGCGGCCGTCGCCGCCGCCGTCGCAGATGGTCATGGGCACGGCGAGCAGCCCCTGATCCGCGAAGTAGTTGAACGCGAGGTGGTTCGTCGCCGCCTCGGAGGTCGACCCGCGGCTGCCGATCTTCTCCTTGTGGACCAGGCGCGGCTCGGTCGGGTTCTTGACGTCGAAGAGCTGGAGGATGACGCCGTCGAAGTACGCGAAGCTGCCGTGGTCGTCGGCGTCGAAGCCGATCGAGAGCAGGTGCTCGGGGTCGATGCGATGGATGTAGGTGGAGAAGCCGGGGATCTTGAGCTCGCCGAGGATCCTGGGCGCCGCCGGCTGGTAGAGATCGAGGACGAAGAGCGGGTCGGTCTTCTTGAAGGTCACGACGTAGCCGCGGTCGTCGTCGAAGCGGACCGCGCGGATGTCCTCGCCGGGGGCGATGTGCTCGATGGCCCCCACGCGCGCCAGGTTGCCGCCCTCGCCCTCGGTGAGGATCGAGACCATGCTCTCGACCTTGGGATCGGGGACGCGCCCGCGGCTGGTGGCGATGCGGAGGTAGCCGGACCACTCGTCCATCGAGAACTGGTTCAGGACGTGGCCGGGGACGACGCCGCTGCCCACGTAGCGCGTGGTGCGCGGCGCGTCGCCCATCTTGAACTTGTGGACCTCGCTGGCCTCGGCGAGCCCGGCGTAGCGGCTCCCGTACCAGCTGGCGCCATCGCGCGGGCGCTGGTGGACCACCGAGAAGTAGAGCGCGTCGCGCGAGGCGAACACCGCGCCGGGGCGGCTCTGGATGGTGGCGGTGGTGGGCGCGGCGCGGTCCTGCGTGAGGTCGAACGAGATCACCGACGTGAACGCCTGCCCGTCGCGGAGCGCGGTGCGGAGGACGCCGTCGCACATCGGCTTCTCCACGCCCTGGTCACGCATGGTGGGGAACGTGCTGCTCTTGGCGCGGATCGCGACCTCGTTGTCGGCCTTCAGCTTCGCGAACTTCGCGCGCACCACCGGCTCCATCGTCCCGCACATCTGGAGGTCGGGCGGCCGCACCGCGAAGGCGGGGCCGGGCTTGTCGTTGTCGGACGTGACGGTGTGGACGGCGTTGCCGATGCGGCGCGCGGCGATCAGCGATCCGGAGAGGCCGATCTCGCGCACCGCCTTGGGCGCGGCGCGGTCGGCGATGTCGAGCACGACGATGCGGGTGGTGCTGCCGTCGCCCCCGAACGCGCAGTCGTAGCCGTAGGTGCAGCGCTTGGCGGCGCCGGCGCTGGCCACGTAGACCACCGCGCGGTCGCCCTCGACGAACAGCTCGCGCACGTCGCCGGCGAGCTTGGTCACCGAGACCACCTTGGGGTTCAGCGCCTCGACGATGCGCAGCGCGCCGTTGGCTGCAAGGTACACGTAACGGCCATCGGTCTTGACGATGTCCGCCTCGTCGACGCTGGCGATCTGGTTGTTGGTGCCGGAGGCGCTCTTCGCCATGGCGGGCACCTTCGCGGTGTGGCTCCCGCTGCCCGCGCCGCGGCCGCTGACCGTCACCGATCCCGCAGCACCCGCCCGCGAGATGCTGCCCGACCCGTAGCCCTGGCCGACGCCGCT
>JAYTBL010001026.1:0-2524 GCA_043736975.1 Polyangiaceae bacterium | reverse complement strand
GGCTCCGCGGAGTGGTGCCACTGGTGCCACGTGATGGAGGCGACGACCTACCACGACCCCGCGGTCCGCAAGCTCCTCGACCAGCACTTCATCGCGGTTAAGGTCGACGTCGACTCGCGGCCCGACGTCGAGGAGCGCTACGGCGAGTGGGGCTGGCCCGCGACCGTGATGTTCGCGCCCGACGCCACCGAGATCGGCAAGTACCGCGGCTATCTATATCGAGCCCGAGAGGTTCAGGGGCATCCTCGAGGAGATCGTGGCCAGCGGCCTGGCCGACAAGCGCGGCGGCGAGCCCGCGAAGGCGGTGGTCAAGGCGCCGCGCACCGCGCTCTCCGAGGAGCAGCTCGCGTGGATCCAGAGCTCGACCGATCTCTCGCTCGACGACTTCTACGACGACGAGCAAGGCAGCTGGGGCCGCCGGCAGAAGGCCCCGCTCGGCTACGACAACGCATGGCTGCTCCTCAAGGCGAGCAAGGGCGACGAGGAAGCGAAGAAGAAGATCCTCTTCACGCTCGATCAGCAGAGCAAGCTGCTCGATCCAGTGTGGGGCGGCATCTACCAGTACTCGGCGGCCGCCGACTGGGACGCGCCGCACTTCGAGAAGCTGATGACGTTCCAGGCTCCCGCGCTCGACAACTACGCGGCCGCATATCGCCTCACCAACGACCCGAAGCAGCTCGCGCGCGCACGGTCGATGCTCGCCTACCTCGATCGCTTCATGAAGAGCCCCGAGGGCGGGTTCTACATGACGCAGGACGCCGACCTGAACGCCCACGATCGCGCCCGGCCCTTCATGGACGGCCACCAGTACTACCCGCTCGACGAGGCGCGCCGCCTCGCCGCGGGCATCCCGCGCATCGACACGCACGAGTACGGCCGCGAGAACGGCCTGGCGATCGCGGCCTACTGCACGATGTTCGAGGCGACCAACGATCCGGCAGTGCTCGCGTCCGCGGAGAAGGCCGCGCGGCGCGTGCTTGCCACCCACGCGCGCGGCGATGGGCGCGGCGGGATCACCCACGACGTCTCGAGCCCCGACAAGAAGGAGAAGGTCCTGTTCCTCTCGGACAACGCCTGGTTCGGCCTGGCGCTGGTCCGCCTCCACGAGCTGACGAAGAACGACGACTACCTGAAGCAGGCCCGCGCGATCGCCGACTTCATGGTCGCCGAGCTGACCGACGACGTGTCGGGCGGGCTCTTCTCCAGCACCAAGGATCCGGACGCGGTCGGGGTCTTCGCGAAGCGCCGCGTGCCCTTCGAGGACGACGTGGTCGCGCTCCGGATGCTCGCGCGCCTCGCCCGCGCGCTGCCGGCGGCCGAGGCGAAGAAGCTCGGGCCTGCCATCGACCGCACGCTGCGCGCGGTCTCGAAGCCCGAGGAGATCCGCGGGCGCGGCCGGATGATCGGCGACTACCTGCTCGCGCTCGAGGAGACCAAGGGCGTCCGCGGCGTGCTCAGGTGAACGGACGCACGTCCATCTGCGCCGCGATCTTCGCGCACGCTTCGTCGCCCTCCAGCCGCCGCACCAGGTGCAGGCCGAGGTCGATGCCGGAGGTGACGCCGCCCGCGGTGAGCAGCTGGCCCTCGTCGACCACGCGCTCGCGGGAGGGGATCGCCCCGTACTGCGCGAGCTCCTGAAGCCACTGGTGATGGGTCGTGGCGCGCTTGCCGCGAAGCCGCTGGGCAGCGCCGAGCAGGAGCGAGCCGGTGCACACGCTGGCGGTGAGGCGGTTCGGTGGGAACGTGCCGAGGTACGCGGCGACGCTCGCGTCGTGCTGCAGCACCCGCGTCCCGGGGCCGCCCGGGACCACGAGCACGTCGACGTCCTCGAGCGCCGGCCGGTAGCGGGCGGTGGTGAGCGTCGCGCCCCAGGCCGACCACGGCGCCGGTGGGTCGCCTTGCGGGGTCAGCGCGGCGACCTCGCAGGTGGTGGTCGCATCGAAGCCCATCGAGGCGATGCGCGAGAGCGCGTCGAGCGGGCCCACGAGGTCGAGCAGCGTGAGCCCGGTGAACGCGAGGAAGAGAATGCGCGTGCCGGTCACGCGATCGGGATGCGCGTCCACCGCGTCGAGCGAGCTGACGCGCACCGCGTCCTCCGGGATCGAGCCGTGGATGTGGGGCATCGGCCCGCGTGGCGTGACGGCGAGCTCGACGCGCTGATCGAGGCGCCGCGGATCGATGACCAGCACGCGGAGCCGCGCACGATCCTCGGGCGCGAAATACAGGTTCGCGCTCGCGACGACGGCGTCCTGGTGCGAGGCGTGGATGAACCCCTCGGTGGCGAGCGACGGCGGCGCGTAGCGACCGTCGCTGCCCCACGAGAGATCTTCGGGCCGTACGAGATGAAACAGCCAACGCATCTGGAGAAGCTAACAGCTGACCGCTGACCGCTGACAGTTCCGAGAGCGAGACGAGACCTCAGGCCGTCGGCTGTCGGCTGTCGGCTGTCGGCGTCGGCTAGGTCAGCGCGGCCACAGTTCTGCGCCGCTCATGAAGCCGGCGTTGTTCGTGAACGGGTTCGAGC
>JAYTBL010001025.1:0-2525 GCA_043736975.1 Polyangiaceae bacterium | reverse complement strand
TCGCGACGGTCGACGGGTTCGAAGTCGCGAGGATCACCTCGTGACCGTGCGCACGTAACGTTTGCACCGCGTTTGCAGCGGCGGCGTCGAGCTCGCCGCCCTCGCCGATCGCTGCAGGACCGGGGCCGAGCACGAGGACACGCTTCATGAAGGAACACCCTGGTTCTCGGGGAAGCCGAGCGCGAGATTGAGGTTACGGATCGCCTGGCTGGCGGCCCCGCCGAGGAGATTGTCGATGGTGGCGACCACCACGGCGTGGCGGCCGTCCTGGGAGAGCGCGAGGCCGCCGATCACGACGTCGTGCCGGCCCACGATGTCACGCACCAGCGGGATGGCCTCCTGGAAGTGTACGAGCTTCTCGCCGTCATAGGCCGCGCGGTAGCGCGCCGTGAGCGCCTCGCGCGTGGTGGGCGGGGAGAGCGCCACCGAGACCGTGACCGTCACGCCCTGGAAGAACGGCGCGACGTGCGGCACGAAGAAGAGGCGGCAGCCGAGCTGCGTCGCCACCTCGCGCTCGTGCACGTGGCCCACGAGCGAGTACGGCATGATGTTGTCACGCAGCGCCTCGGGATCGTTCTTTGGTGACGGCGTGGTGCCGGCGCCGCTGTAGCCGCTGACGCCGAAGACGTTCGCGGGGCCCTCGAGCAGCGGCACGAGCGGGGCGAGCGCGAGCTGCATGGCGGTGGCGTAGCACCCAGGGTTCGCGATGCGCTTCGCGCCTGCGAGGAGCTGGCGCTTGCGCTCGGGTTGACCGTACACCCACCCGGCATCGAACCGGTGATCTGCGGAGAGATCGACGATCACCGCGTCGGGCCGCGCCCGCGCGATCGCCTCGACGTAGGCGCCGCTCGTGCCGTTGGGCAGCGCCAGCACGTACGCATCGAGCTTGGTGGCCGCCACCTCGCTCGGCGACTTCCCGTCGCGCTGCGAGATGGCCAGCCGCAGCTCGAGGTCCCCGTGCTGCTCGACGAGCTTCACGAGCTCGCGGCCGATGAAGCCGCGCGAGCCGACCAGTCCGAGCCCGGCCTTCATCCGCTTGGCCGATCGTGGAAGGTCGCGGGCATGGCGATGGCGCGCTCCACGGAGCTCTGGATCTCGGGGAAGCCCGTCATCCCGCACCAGAAGACCCACCACTTCTCGGTCTTGTAGAGGCCGTCGGCGTTCTGGGCGTACCAGGTGTTGATGGGGTTCTGCGCGCGCGAACGCCAGAAGAGCTTCGGGTTCTCCTTGCGCATGCGCTGCCAGATCGAGCCGCCGATGCCCTCGCCCTGGGCCTCGGTGGTGACCGCGAACTTGTCGAGGTAGGGGACGCCGTCCTCGAGCGTCAGGATGGCGGTCGCGCGGTACGACTCCGCGAGGTACACGCGGTAGGGCTCCTTCTCGAGGAAGTAGCCATCGTCGAGCGCGCGGCCGAAGCACTCCTCCAGCAGCGCGCGCATGCGCGTGGTGTCGATGAGGCTCCAGCCCTCGTGGCGCGAGACGCGCTCACCGCGCCGCACCAGCGTGCCTTCTCCGCGATGGGTGAAGAGCTCCTTCGCCAGGTGGTCGGGCGACGTGACCGAGACCGACGACGTGGGCGGCAGCTCGCCGAGCAGCGCGCTTATCTCGATGAGCTTGCGCTTCGACTCGGGATCGATGTTCGGGTCGGCGATGAGGCCCTCGTAGTCCTCGGCGAGGTTGACGGCGGAGCGGACCAGGCCGCGCTCGTCGGTGAGGCCGCCCGCCTCGTTGAGGTAAACGACCTTGTGCGGCTTCAGCGCGAGCGCGAGGGCGCGCGCCACCGCATCGGCGTGGACGATGAGGATCTGACCCTTCGCGGTCTCGCCCAGCGGCGCCACGATGGGCAGCACGCCGCCCTGCGCCGCCTGGGCGATCGCCGCCTCGCGAACCGCGGTGATCTCGCCGACCAGCCCGAGATCGGGCGTCTCGATGCGCTTCACCTCGAGGACGCCGGAGGTGAACGGCCGCACCCGCGTGCCCAGGCGCTCGATGGCCTCGACCAGGCGCAGGTTGGTCTCGTGGAGCACGCGCCGCGCGACCTCGAGCGCCGCCGGGGTCATCTTGCGGAGACCCTTGACCGTCGGTACGTCGATCCCCGCCTGCGTGAGCGCGTGGTCGAGCTGCACGTTGCCGCCGTGCACCACGATCGGCACGAGCCCCACGCGCTGCAGAAAGGAGAGGGAGGAGGCGAGCGCGTCCAGGTTGTCCTGGATGATCGCGCCGCTCGCCTTCACCACCGCGAACTTCGGCGCATCGACGCTCGCGTAGTTGCGGAGGTATTGCTCGACCTCCTTGCGGCTGCCGATGTTCGTGAGGAGACGCGCGATGACGTCCTGCGTGTTGTTGGTGTTGGTCATCCGCCGCCGGCCCTGGCCGAGTGGCCGATCATGCGGCGGAGCATGGCCTTCTGGACGTGCAGGCGGTTCTCGGCCTCGTCGATGACCATCGAGGCGGGCGAGCTCACCACCTCGTCGGTGGCCTTCACGTTGCGGCGCAGCGGCAGGCAGTGGCTGAACAGGCCGCCG
>JAYTBL010001024.1:0-2530 GCA_043736975.1 Polyangiaceae bacterium | reverse complement strand
CGTTACGGTGGGGACTCCGGTGACTTACGCCAACTTCAACGTCACATCAATGTTGCCGCGTGTTGCGTTGGAGTACGGGCACACGATGTGCGCTTTGTCGACGAGCCCTTGCGCGACTTCGCGATCCACGCCGGGAATGTCGACTGTCAGCGTCACTTCAATGCCGAACCCTGTTGGGATTTGGCCGATACCGACGTTACCGGTGATTGTGGTCGTTGCAGGCAGAGCGACTTTTGCAGCACCGGCGACGTATTTCAGCGCGCCGAGCGGGAGTGGAGCACGTACAACTTCGAGCGCGCCGACGTGGCGCTGCACTTCCATCAGTTCGACGCGTACGAGGCGCAGTGCAAGACGCTTCTCGGGTTGAGCGACGAGAGGGCCCCGCAGCAGAAGGGCGGCGGGACTGCGCTGGTGTTCGAACAGAGTGATCCGCTCGCACGCTTGGTGCTGCCTGCGTACGACTGCGTGGTGAAGTGCAGTCACATGTTCAACGTGCTCGATGCGCGCGGCGCGATCGGCGTCACGGAGCGCGCGCGCTTCATCGGTCGCGTGCGCGGCCTCGCGAAGGGCGTCGCCGAGACGTACCTCGCGCAGCGCCAGGCGCTCGGCTTCCCGCTGCTGAAGAGGTCGGGCGAGCTCCCGATCGCGCTCGCCCCGCTGCACGCCTGAGACGAACGCGCGCCGATGTGCACGCTCGTCGTCGCGACGCACGTCTTCGCCGGCCACCCGGTGGTGGTGGTGGCGAATCGGGACGAGCAGCTCGAGCGCGCCTCCTCGCCCCCGCGGGTGTGGCCGGCGGGCTTCCTCGCGCCACGCGACGACGTCGCCGGCGGCACGTGGCTCGGCGTGAACCGCGCCGGCGTGTTCGTCGGCATCACGAACCGCTACCTCGGCCCCGGAGACTCCACGCGGCGGTCACGCGGCGCGCTGGTGACGGAGGCGCTCGCGCTGGGCTCGGCCCGCGCCATCCACGAGGCGCTCGCGCGAGTGCCGCCACGCCGGCACAACGGCTTCCATCTCGTCTACGCTGACGCGCGAGACACGCTCGCGACGATCTCCGACGGCGCGGACCTTGCGCAGCTCGTGCTGGGTCGCGGCACGCACGTGATCACCGAGCGGAGCTTCGGCGCCGGTGACGACGGCCCGCGCCGCGCGCGGATCGCGAGCGCCTGGCAGCGTCTCGCCCCCCGCGGCGCGCCGCCCGTGCTCGAGCTCGAGCGCCTGTCGCAGCTCCTCACCGACCACGATCCCGGCGATCCGCTGGGCGCGACCTGCATCCACCTGCAAGGAATCCCGTACGGCACGCGGAGCGGAGCCGCGCTCGCGATCGCGCCGGATCGAGGCTCGGGAGCCGCAATCCAGATGCTCTGGGCGGAGGGGCCACCGTGCACCACCCGGTTCGAGTCGGTTTCGGCGTTCGAGGAAACCAGGTAGAACGTGGGGGTGCGCATCTCGCTGTTGCTCGGCCCCCTGGCCTTCCTCGCCATCGCGCCCGCGCCTCTGATCAGCTGCGCCGAGCCCGCCAAGGACACCCAGTACCCGCCTCGCGCCGAGGGCTGCGAGGTGCAGGTGTTCCGCGACACCCCCTCGGTCATGAGCGACAACCTCGGCCCCGTCACCGCGACCTGCGGCGGCGACGTGAAGGACGACGACTGCATGCGCACGCTGAAGGATCAGGCGTGCAAGCTCGGCGCGGACATCGTCTGGGGCGTCTCCGACATCCCCGAGAACGTGCAGGGCAAGAAGCGGTTCGCCGGTCGCGCCGCGCACACGAAGACTTCCGGGAAGTAGGGATGTCGAAGTTCGACGAGACAGCGGACGTCGAATCGATTCGTCAGGACGCGCGCGAGCCGTGGCTCGTGATCAGCTCCGCGGCGGGCGTTCGCGCGATTCCGCTGCCTCGTAACCCGCGCGTCACCATCGGGCGCATGCACACCTGCGACATCGTCATCGAGGACGAGTCGGTCTCGCGCCAGCACGCGGCGCTCAACAGCACGGCAGGCGGGCTCTCCATCGAGGATCTCGGAAGCCGCAACAAGACGAAGATCATGGGCCGCTCGCTGGGTCGCGGCGAGACCGCCCCGCTCGCGGTCGGCTCGGTGGTGGAGATCGGCTACGCGACGATGTTCGTGCAGGTCGGTCGTCCGACCAGCGCACGGAGCAGCTCGCCGGGCCAGCACGCCTCGCCGCACGTCGCCGCGGCCTCGGCCATCATCCTCGATCCCACGATGCAACGGCTCTACGCCCTGCTCGACGTCATCGCCCCCAGCCCGCTCAACGTGCTGGTCCTCGGCGAGACCGGCACCGGCAAGGAGGTCTTCGCCGAGGCCATCCACAACGGCTCGCGCCGCGCGCATGCGCCGATGCTCCGCATCAACTGCGCGGCGCTCAGCGGCTCGCTCCTCGAGAGCGAGCTCTTCGGGCACGAGAAGGGGTCGTTCACCGGTGCGCTCGGCGCGAAGGCCGGCCTCTTCGAAGCGGCCGACGGCGGTACCGTCTTCCTCGACGAGGTGGGCGAGCTCCCGCTCGA